>JAZNFD010000288.1:0-22365 GCA_045588975.1 Acutalibacteraceae bacterium
ACGAAATTATTGAATATGCTGACCTGGATCGAAACTATCTTGAGCTTAAGGATATGATTTCAGCCGCTCCGGTTAACTCAACAGAAATATTTGAGGTTGTTGTTACAAGCACCAATCCCGCCGAATCAGAAAAGATTGCAAACGCAATTGCAACACTTCTCCCCAAAAGAATTGCGGAAATAGTTGACGGCAGCTCCGTCAGAGTTGTTGACTACGCGATTGTTCCCACTTCCCGTTCAGGACCGAGCTACGCAAAAAATACTTTTATCGGAATTATTATCGGAATAATCATTTCGGTTGTAATAATCATACTGCGTGAACTGTTTGATGTTTTTGTCAGAGAAGAACAGTATATCACTCAGACTTATTCTTATCCTATACTTGCTGCTATACCCAATATGCGTAGCACAAAATCCGGCGGGTATTACACTTCAGATAAATAAACTGCTGGAAAGGAGAATAAAAGTATGAAATTTTTCAACAAAACCAAAAATACAGCCGCTACTCAGACCGGCAATACTCTTGACGGCACTTCAATCTGCGACAATATGAATTTTGCGGCTTCGGAAGCATACAAAAGACTCAGAACCAACATTCTTTTTTCTTTCGCAGATAATACTTCGTGCCGGGTAGTCGGCATAACAAGCGCACTGCGTGGCGAGGGAAAAAGTGTAACCGCAATCAACATTGCTTACACAATGTCGCTCAACGGCAAAAAAGTTCTTCTGATTGATGCCGATATGCGTATTCCGTCAATCAGCAAAAAACTCGATCTCAATAAAGGAACGGGACTTTCAAACCTACTGGTCGGTCTCGATAAAGTTACAGAAACATTCCAGAGATATAACAGCACAAAACAAGAAACGGGTTTTGATATTATCCCTGCAGGCGATCTGCCCCCCAACCCTGCTGAACTTCTCGGTTCAAAAAGAATGGCTTCCCTGCTCAGTTCTCTTAAACAACATTATGATTATATATTCATCGATCTTCCCCCTGTTTGCGCCGTTTCGGATGCACTTATCGTTTCAAAGATTACCGATGGTATGGTTGTTGTGGTACGTCAGGATTACTGCAGAACAGACACACTTAAGGATACCGTCAAACAACTTGAATTTGTTGAAGCCAATATCCTCGGTTTTGTCTATAACGGAGCTGATGACGGAAGCGGATCCTACGGAAAATACGGAAAATACGGTAAATACGGTAAATACAGCAAATATTACTCAAAGCATTACGGCGATGATTATTTAACCCCCGAAATCTATGATAAAAAGGATCAAAATGACTGATTTTCATTCTCACATCTTACCCAAAACAGATGACGGCAGTTCAAGCGTATACGAGTCAATTGAAATGCTGACTTTAACCCGACACCAGGGAATCGACCGCATCGTTGCAACACCGCATTTTTATGCCTCTGACGAGAGTCCGTCCGAGTTCCTGCATCGAAGAAATCATAACTATCAAAAATTAATTACTGCAACTGAAGAACTTTCTGTTCCTCAAATAATTCTCGGAGCAGAAGTCGGATTTTTCGAAGGAATGAGCGACTGCAGTGAGCTGAAAGATCTGATGATTTCAGGCACTCCTCTGCTTATGGTTGAAATGCCCGTTTGCAAGTGGTCTGACCGAATGCTTTACGAACTCTTTGCCATTAATGAAAAGCAAGGAATCATTCCGCTTATTGCACATATCGACAGATACATAAGGCTACTTCACGACAAAAAATTAATTAATAAGCTAAGCGGTCTCCCTGTTCTGATTCAGGCTAACTCAAGCTTTTTTATCAACAAAAAAACTTCAAGGCTTGCGTTTTCATTGCTTTCAAAAGAAAAAATTCATCTTCTCGGTTCAGACTGTCACAATTCAACTTCCCGTCCTCAAAACCTTGGAGATGCTTTTTCATCAATTCGTGAAAAACTCGGAAATGATGCACTTATGAGGATTTCGGCAAATGAAAAAATTGTTTTTTCAGATAACAAATCCGCACTGGAAGGACTGTTCATATGAAAAAAAAGAATTTGTCTGCTATTCTCGGAATTATTTTTGCTATATTATGCATAATCTGTGTCATTCTCGCTCTTTTTATCGCCAAAAAACCGACTGAACTTCCCGACTACACGTTAAATTATGTAACCGAACAATCTGAATCTTTTTCAGAAAAAACAAAATATCAAAGTCCTGTTGACTTTAAGAAACTGCAAAGCGAATCATCAGACATTTTTGCCTGGATCAATATTGAAAACACAGATATAGATTATCCTGTTCTGTTTCACAAGGGTGATAACTCTTATTACTTGAGAAGAAATATTTACGGAGAATATGACCGTAACGGTTCACTTTTTATCGAAGACTATAACAAAACTGATTTCAATGATCCGGTTACGATCATCTACGGTCATCACATGAGTTCAGGTGCAATGTTCGGTAAACTTCAGCAAATATATACAAATCCGGAGTCGTTCAAAACTCACAACAAAATAACAATTTACACCCCCGAAAAGGCGCTTGTTTACCGCGTTTTTTGTGCTGTACCGCTTGACAATTCACATATATTGCATTATAATAATTTTAATAATGTCATAGAATTTGAACAGTTCTTTGAAAATGTGTATAATACACGTTCATTTCTTTCAGTTTATGATGAAACAGTCAAAATAACCCCAAAAGACAGAGTGCTTATGCTTTCAACCTGCTTTGAATCAGACTATTCGAGAAGGTATGTGGTTATGGCTGTTTGTGAAGAAGAAATTAATTAAACGGAGATGATTTAATTGAAAAAGGCGATTTCACTCATTCTTTCACTTCTTATGGTATTCAGTCTCAGCGTTGTCGGTTTTGCTGCAGAAGACGATTTCAGACCCAGTGTTGATTCAAAAGATCACCCCGTAATCGTTCCTCAGCTTTTCGACGGTGTTTCATTTGATGCTCTTATCCTTAATGAGAATAACAATGTCATCGAAGGTATCCACCTCATAACAAAAAGAAACCCTGACGGTGAAATTATCATTACGGCATATTCCGAAAAAGATATTGCTGACGAAAGAGTTAATGTTGTTTATTTTGAAGCTTCATATAAAGAAATTCTCAGCGCAAGAAGTCTCAAAGAACTCAATGATCTCATTCCCATCGGAATGATCGTTCGCGATTTCTTTGATATCACACTTGTTGGCACTTACAAAGATATTTTCAAAGAAGGTAAAAAGCTTCAGATCAGATTCGATCTTGGTGTTGAACTTAAAGAAAAAATTATGGCTCTTACCCGTTGCTCAGACGAATCAGGTTGGGAATTTGTAGAATCCGTAACCATCAATCCCGACGGTACTGTTACTGTTATTTTTGACAGACTTTGCCCCGTCATTTTCCTCACAGAAGATACCGGTGCTGTTCAGTCACCTGCAACATCTGATTTTACTGCAACAGCTCTCTGGAGCCTTGCAATCATCTTTGGCATCGGATCTGTTTGTATGATCGCTGTTTCAAAGAAGCGCTCAAGAGCAAAATAAATTAAAATCTTTACAATTTAAAATATAAGGTGAAGCGCTATGATGGGTATGAAAAGTTCAACTTTTAAACTCCTCGCAGCGCTTTTTGCTGTGATAATTGTTCTTGCTGCTATGTTTATCGGAATGTCCAAAGCAGAAGATTATCTGGTTGAAAAAGCGGATGCGAGTAATGTTTCTTCCGAAACATTAACATCTTACGAAGAATCAAAATATATTTATTTTAACAATAAAAAGTTCAAACCCAAAAATTATCTCGACACCGTTCTGCTTATCGGTACAGACAGTGAAGGCAAGGTTTACGAGAGCATATCGTATAATAACTCTAATAAAGCCGACTTTATCGCATTGCTTGTTTTTGATAACAACACTAAAAAGTGTGATATCGTTCAGATAAACCGCGACACAATTGCCGAAATCCCCGTTCTCGGTATTACAGGTGAAAAAGCAGGCACCACAACCGGTCAGCTTGCTCTTGCTCACACCTATGGCAACGGTCTTGAACTCAGCTGTAAAAACACAGTAAAAGCTGTATCGAATTTTCTTTATCAGGTCGAGATAGATAATTATCTTTCAATGAATATGGATGCCATCGCATCGCTTAACGATGTTGTCGGCGGTGTTGAAGTTGAAATTCTTGATGATTTTTCGGAAATTGATCCCGCTCTTATTGAAGGAGAAACGATTCTTCTTTCCGGTAAGCAAGCACTTACATATGTAAGAGGCAGAAGCGGTGTTGGTGATCAGACAAACATTTCCAGAATGTCAAGGCAGCGTCAGTATATGGCAGCATTTGCAGAAAAAATCAAGTCAGAATATGAATCAAACAACGAGCTTATACTTAATGCTTACAACGCAATCACAGATTATATTGTTACCGACTGCTCCATAACCGTTTTATCAGATACAGCTAAAAGACTTTCAGAATATGAAATTAATGAAATCATTACTCCTGAAGGTGAGACAGTTGAAAATAACGGAGTCATTGAATTTCACTCTGATGATGCAAAGCTTAAAGAGCTTGTTATCAACCTTTTCTACGAAGAAATAAAGTAACAATAAAAACCTCCGGTGATACCGGAGGTTTTTATTGTTATGCGTTATGTTTTTTTGAATCAAATACACCCTTCAAAGCAATTGCATGCAACATCATTATGCTGTTCGGTCGCATCTGCTTTATCAGCAGCGGAAGAACAATGCTTGTAAACAACTCAGTCACAAGTGACGCCAGCGCTGCTCCGATAGTTCCAACCAATGGAATCAAAATAAAATTCAGACAAACATTGATAATTGCCGCACCAAAATATATAAATTTAAGGAATTTCTGTCGATTTTCGCAAACAATCCATGCATTACGAGCAACTCCCATATAAGAAAACGCTGTATACCAGGTGATAACACGCATAGGTGCAACAGCAGGAAGATAATTATCACCATATAAAATTGTGATAATTAAAGGAGCAAAAAGAGTTAATATAACAGAAACCAAAATTGAAACATAAAACACAATGGCGTATAACTGACGGTTTTTTCGTTCAAAAGCATGACGATCCGTCTGATACAAATGCATAATCGTCGGATACATAGAGTCTATAATTGCTTGGATTACAAAAGTCCACATATGACATACCGCGTTAGCGGTTGAGTAATATCCAACAGCAGCAGCATCAACGAGATGCTTAAGTATAAATTTATTTGTATATCCGTATATAGCTACCATAAGCCCGGATAATATAAAATGATGGCTCTTGCCAAGCAATTCTTTTGCCTTAGCGAGAGAAAAAGACCATTTAGGTCCGCCCTCTCTCTTAAAATAAAAAATGATAACTATAGCATAGACAATATAATCAAACGAAGTTGTAAATGCAAACCACAAAACACTTTTTTTGAGAATAAGCAATATTATTTTATAAAGTGAAGTAAAAATATAAGCAATCAGAGTCGAAACAGCAACTCTTTTTGACATATATTTTGACTGAAACCAAAAATTTAAAGTTTCGAACACATGAAAAACAAGCGAAAGACTGCACAAAACAACAACCAAAATCGTTTCAGTCTCCCCCGCATCCGCAACAGATGAAACGATAAAAATCATAAAGCAACTTAGTCCGCTCGCTAAGAGGCGCAAAATAAGCGTTGTGCCGATCGTTTTTCCTTCCTCTTCGGGATGATCTACAAAATTCTTTATGATAATCGAATTAATCCCTAAAGACGATAGAGAAGTAAAGAATGCGACATACGCTGTTGCATAATTGATAACGCCATAACTTGTCGGGCCTAAATAACGGGCGGTCAATACACCAACAAGCAGCGAAATGACCATTTGAATAATTTTACTTCCTATCAGCCACGATGCATTTTTTACTTCTTTATTTTTAAAATATTTATTTATAATTGAATTAATTGTGATTTTCAAGGCATTCTAAAGACCTTTCTGCAATTTTACTGTACAAATATATATCTGTATTTTCCGACTGTGCAACTTGCTTCATATAATCATAGTCTGCCGTAAACAGAAGCGATCTGATGCATTCGGAAATTCCTGAAACAGTAACATCGTCAATCAATCGGGCATTTCCGTCATTATTGACATGATCCATACCATCCCAACGACTAAAAACGCAAGGAGTTTTGGCTGCGCAAGCTTGCTCCCAAAGAACAGAATGTTGTCCGGGAAAAAACACAAGGTCTGCAGCAAAAAAATAATCATACACCTTGTCCGCTTTAATCCAACCGACATAAATAATATTGTTATACTGTTTAATAAGACTGTCAAAATCACCCCGAATATCGTCGTCAACCTGACCGAAAATTATCAACTTCACATCAGGCAGCTTTCCAACAGCCTCCATCAGATTTTCAACTTTTTTCTTACGGTCAAGCTTACCGCCTGTTACAATAAGAAAGTCATCTTCCGAAATACCGTATGTTTCACGAATCTGACAACGGATATTATCTCTGTTTTCAAAATCGATTTTCTCATCATCAGCGCCCATTATCAAAACATCGGTTTTATTTTCCGGAATTTTAAAATAATCCTCTGCATATGTCTTTCGCCACGGTGTAACACCGTATACACGTTTTACATATTTAATCGAACGTCTGTTGATAGTTCTGAAAAAAGCTCTTGTAATCTTTTGCTTTAAAGTTGAAAATTTATGTCCTATATTATAATCCAAATGATTATCCTGAACAATTATGCAATCGGGATTATACTTTCTTTTATAACGGATTGATTCAAAAACAGTTGTGCTGACAAGTCCGTGAAAAAAAATGAAATCCGGCTCAATTTCTCTCAGATATGGCATAACGTTCATATGGGAATGCCAACCGGTAAGCCATCTTGTCGGAAACTTTTTTATAGGCAATCTGACCACGCGAACACCATCATTTAATAAATAATCATTCGGAGGTACCTCAACAATATTTCCGTCTTTGTGACTGGCACAGGTAACCAGTATAGTCACATCATGCCCTAACTTCTTATGATATTTGGGTAAAAGGTTATCCTGATATCCCCAATAATCATTGTATGGGGAATTGGGAGCGATATGTACAATTTTCATGCCCATTTTCTCCTCGCTGTCAATAATCCGTTATAATTTCTCTGTACAATTCAATATAATCATTAAAACGGTTTGTTTCATTGAAATCTTCAGCTTTTTTTAAACAAGCCTGCTGTGAATACGGTCTGTCAACACAAACATGTCTGATTTCTTTTTCAAACTCATCAACATTATTGTATTCTATTACGGAACCGCAAGTAGAATCTATACTTTCGGGACTTCCTCCGGTGCGGAAGGTAACGACAGGTGTACCGCAAGCCAACGCCTCAAGATTAACCGTAGGATAATTGTCTTCTCTTGTAGGATTAGCCAACACATCCGCTGCTGTATAAATTTCAGCAAGTTCCCGCTGATTCTCTGTCCGATGAATGGATATAATATTATCAGGCAAACAGCTATCAATATAATCGTCAGTACCGACAAGCACTATCTGATACTCATCGCCTAATCGTAAAGCAAGCTCCGAAAAAACATCCAGACCTTTTCGTGTTCCCCAATCAAAAGCAACGCCAAGTACTATAAATGCATTTTCGGAAATACCGTATTTTTTTCGTATATTTCCTGATGTAGGTTTAAAAACTTGTGTGTCAATGCCATTGCGAAGTACCTTTACGGGATAATCTCCAAAAAAAGACTCCTTGACAAGACCCGCTAACCATTCTGACGGAGTTACAATTGTCAGATTTTCTGTATTTTTAAACCATTTTCTTTTCAGCTGCCACGATTCATCTGCCATATTGATTGGCGTTGAAGAAAACTTTTTATAAATCCGGCAATCATCGCAGCCGTTTTTCCAGCCACTACAGCCTGAAATATCAAAATAAGAACAACCGCCGGTAAATGGCCAACAATCGTGAAAAGTCCAGACAACAGGAATTTTATTCCTTTTTATATACTTGAATAACAGCGGTATATTAATATAACTGCCGTGAAGATTATGAATTTGGATCAGATCCGGTGCATATTGTTCTGCCTTATGAAGAAACTGTTTTGTTTTAAAGTACGAAAAGCATCCTTTGAGCATTGTATATCTTGCAAGCCGTCCGTGAATACGACAATCCAGCCAAGAACTGATACTCACCGTATGTTTAAACGGTTTGTGTTTATTTTCAGCATATCTGTATCCTGTCAAACACTGAATATTTTTTTCAATACACACATCTTGTATTCCCTTAGCGATTTTACCTGTACTGCCGCTTCCGAAGAAGGTATTAATTTGCAAAACCTTCATGCAATTTACCTCCAAATACTATGCTTTAGATATGCCTTGTTTGTGCCGTCAACACATCCGTTTATGAGGCAATAGCATACAAACAGCCAAGGAACGCCTTCAAAAATGGGTTCTATGCAAAACTCAAGTAATATTGAAACATAAACACATAAATAGCTTAATCTGAACGACACATCCAAATCTTTATTTTTGCAAAGCTGAACAAGATTTTTGATTCCCAAAGATAAAATAAAAATCAAAATTATCAATTCTAAAAAACCGTATTCATCATATGCATCCAAAAGCAGATCATGGGCATATCCGAATCTTTCACGCAGATGGAGACCACCAAGCGGATACTTCAATGCATTCTGTAAAAAGAGAATTTTTCTTCGTATTCTTTCGCCGCCGAATAAATTTTCATCTATACCGTCAAACCTTAAAAACAAATTCGATCCGAAAACATAATCCTGAATTCCGCCGACATTCAATATAAATAACAACAGCGCAACTACCGAAATCACAATTACAATTATAAGAGCCTCTGATTTTTGAGCTTGATTTTTAGTGTTGGCCAAAAAATATATAAATCCAACCGCAAAAACGATAACCAACATAAACAACAATGTTCTGCCGGCAAGCATCAGATTATATGCCATAATTCCGATAACGGAAACAATACCAACAAATCTGAAGATTTTTTTCGTCGGACATATAACCATTGAAACTGCAAAACCTGTCATCAGGCAAGCAATCGCAGCCTGAATTGTGGCTGATAATCGTTCGCCTGTCCATATATCATTAGTGTTACGTCCTAACAAGGTGTTATAATTGATCACAAAATTAAGCATATAATGTATGAATGCGCCCCAGCAAATCGCAGATAAAACGGTATATCCCCTTTTTTGAATATGTCTCAGACTTTCATCATTGTTCAAAGAATCTTCTTGGGGTGCGTTTATCAATAAATTGCATCCTATCATATAACAGAAAACATACGCAAGACATCTTAACGCAGATAATATTCCTTCATCTGCATTATATATAGCCATATTTATACCCAACAGAAGATACGGAACAATATTTAAATTAACCTTCAAATTCTTTTCTAATAAAATCAGTACGATAAACGCCGCAAAAACAAAGTAAAAGAATTTAGCATGAAAATTCATGGCTGCCAAAAAAAGAAAAAAAACTATAAGAGTATATTCGGTTTTTTTGACATCGATTTTTATTTTTCTCATCGTCGTACCTCAGTTACCTTAAATTAGTAACATCATCATTTAAATAGTTTTAAAAAAAATCACTTGTTATAAAAGAGCTTCGTAAGATATGTAATACCACACTGTCCCGATAACTCCTTATCAAGATAATCAAAATTCCATTCATCTTTTAAGACAAGAATTCCGTCTTTCTGAGCCGATTTAATGCTGTTTTTTATTTTATTAATTCTTGTTTTTAATGCAAATCTTTGTAAAATGTTCAAATACGGTTTCAAGAGATTGTTCAGCTCTCTTATATCTGTCTTTATTATTTTGTCAGATAACTCATAATCAAAAAATTTTCTGTTTATAAGACCTGAACAACCTATTAAAGGTGTGCATTCCGCCAACGAAACATCCACTCTTCCAAACGGAAAAAACGCATTAGCATTATCATTATCAAAAGCACAAACAAATACGTTGTTTTCATCACAATATATATTGTAATTATCCGGTCCGTGATCCTGCTGAAAACAAATAAGATCAAGTAAATGCAGCTCTGTTAACTTTCTCTGTAACTCAACTGTCGGACTGATCTCACAATCACACGCACGGACACCTTGCGCCGCATTGCTGAGAACACCGTACATCTTAACGTTTCCGATTTGCAATCTGCACCATTTGGATTCTACAACAAGATCTGATAACCCCGTTTTATCTGCAACAATTTGTGTAGATATTGTTCTGACTGCATTAAAATATGAGTGCTTTTTTCCGCAAACAAATCCGGAATTTCGGCGAATGTAAGCAGCTGAACGCATTTGCCAGATAAAATAAACAGCTATTTCAAAATGCTGTTCTGCCAGATTTGTTAACCCTAATTTCCTGACTGTTTCTAAACTTATGCCATCTTGACTTGTCCATATCGAGTAATTGATTCTTCTCAAATTCACATCCATACTCAGCATATTATTTATAAACCGAATATCTGAGCATAAGCTGTAAATATAATTTTTAAATGTTTCTACCGTCACATCATCGAAATCTGTTTGAACAGGAACCTTTTGAACAAACCCCATACGGATAAAATCATTATTGTGAATAAACTTAAAAAAATACTCAATTCGTTTTAATAAATATTCTTTCTTCGGAAGTAATTCGATACATTCGCGAAAAAAATACTGACCTTCAGGTTGACGGATCGAAATAATAGGATTGGAAGAAAGACAAAAATAGACAATGTCATTTTCCGAAACATTCAACTCTGTCCACTCAATTGCTTTTTCATCAACTTTTTTTCGCTGTAAATTGAAAGCAATATATCTTATAAAATCTTTCAAAGAATTTTTTGATAATTCCATAATAGCTCCTGTTCGCGGAATATTTATTATAATATTAAATCAATTCAAAGAACTAATAAACCGAATTATTTTTTCAGCTTGACATTTTGCGTTTTTATTCTCAACAATAAATTTTTGTGCTCGTCTGCCCATTGCTTCCAATTCTTCGTTTGAATATTGTAATGCTATATCTATCGCCGCCGCCAGACTTTCAACACTATTATTATTCGCACAAAAAACATAATCAAAATATTCTTCCGGAATACCATAAAGCCTCGTAGTCAACAAAGGTGTTCCAGACAACATATACTCAATCGTTTTGGACGGAAAACTGTATTTTGTAAATTCCTCATTCGGGTCACGGGGATTAACCAAAAGCACTGACTTCTTTTCATATTCTAATATCTTTTCTCGAGGAAGAGAACCGAAATACTTAATTCTGCTGTTTTGTTCTGAGATCTTTTTAATTTCAGATACAGCAGAACCGTCTCCGAAAATCCACAGCTCAGTATCAGGGTTATCAATCAATTCGAAAGCTTTTATCAAATTTATAATTCCGTATTTTTCATACAATGCGCCTGCATACATAACAGCTCTTGGCACAGCTTTGACTGAACTTTCGAAAGATACATTATCAATATCTGCAATACCTTCCATAACCATATATGGCTTAGAAGGAGCGACCACATCCCGCATAGCTTCTGTGAGATAAATATAGCCGTCACATTCACCTTGCAGTTTTATCGCATTTTTTAAATACAAATTTTTGAATATACTAAAAGTGGATTTGTGGCTGTCGTTTACGTACATATCCCTTAAAAGATCTGTTACAACCGGAATAACCTTCACTGAATATTTTGAAGCATATTTCAGAATAGTTTTAATTAAAAACGGCGGAATTGAATATGTCAGAATTGCTCCGTTATCACTATTTTCTTTCAGCCATCTACGCAGCATTTTCTTCGCATCATTTCGGCGAGTAACTTGTTTGAGTATTGGTATGTTTAACGTTTTCAACCATCTGCAGGTGTATCCGCACGACAACTTTTCAGTATGGTTACCGAAATATAAGTGTTTAGAGGCGGGAAAAGTGGGTATCATCGGATAACTGTGTATTTCCGCTTCCACGCCGTTCTGATAAATTCCTCCAAGCAAAGCCGATTCAAACACAACAGGCGCAACAGACGGAATATACTTACTGCCTTCTAAAAAATCATAATAATGGTCTAAATCACAAACAGTTCCAAAATACAATATCTTCATAAGCGATTATTCTCTATCTCTTTTATTTTCAATACCAACGAATCCATATCACCTTGCTCAACAACAAATTCAGGCGAGACACTCTCTACACTTCCGCCTGTACGGTATGTAATACATGGTGTTCCGCATGCCTGTGCTTCCAGGTTAACAGTTGGATAGTTATCTTCATATGTCAAATTGAGAAAAACATCAGATGCAGTATATATGCCTGCTAATTCCATTGCATCGTTGGTTCGGGAAATTGCCAGAACACTCTCAGGAAGATTTTTCTTTTGCTTTTCGTTCAAACCAACCAAAACAATCTTATAATCTTCGTCAAGTTTCTGAGAAAGCTTGATAAAATCATCAAGTCCTTTTCGTTTGTGCCAGGCACTCGCAACACCAAGGATAATCTTTTTATCCTGCAAGTTATATTTGTTTCTGAAATAACTTGGTGTGGGTTTAAAAATCGTTGTGTCAATAGTGTTATAGCAGACATCAACTTTATATTCACAAAGAAAACTTTCACTTACTAAATCAGATAACCATTTTGAAGGCGTTATCAGTGTCATATTTTTCACACCGGTAAACGCTTCTCTCTTTCTTTTGAAATTGTTAAAGCTGTTATCCCGGATGTAACTCGATGGATACTCTTTTTTCTGAACACAATTTTCACAATGTTCTTGCCATTTACAGCATTTAACCATCGAAAAATATGAACAATGACCGGTAAAAGCCCAACAATCGTGAAGTGTCCACTTCACTTGCATCTGAGGTCTGCTCTTTATCCAAGCAAATAACAATTCTATATTTATATAATATCCGTGTAAATTGTGAATCCACAAAACATCCGGATCATAATTTTCTGCCCAATCAATAAACTTTTTTGTTTCTTTCACAGCGTTAAATCCGTCATTATCTAAAATTCTGGATTTTAACGCATTTATTTTAACACTTAAATCAGTGCCGATACGATATGAGATATTCCCATACTTTTCAGATACATTCTCTCGTCCGTATGCAATTCTGCATTCGTTACCTGATTTCATAAATTCTTCTGCCAAATCAGTAACTATTCTTCCCGTGCTGCGGATACCGCAGACTGAATTAATAAACAAAATTCTCATAGAAACCTCATAGATATGTGGGATGGCTGCACTATGGATGCAGCCATCCCCGTGGACTTGCTGATGAGTTAAATTAACACATAATTAATGTTATTTGCCTTTGCGAATTCCTCGCCATAGGTTCCTTCAGCAACGCTCATAACCATCTTTGAACAATCACCGAATGCTGTGTCCTTAATGCTTACAACGTTCTGTGACATACGGAAATTCTCAAGAGCATAACAGTCATCAAACGCATAACCCTTAATCTGTACAACGCTGTCAGGAAGTACAACAGAAGTTAATATAGCGCAGTTTCTGAATGCAAGCGAACCGACCGTAGCAAGAATGCTGCCTTCTTCAAACTCAACAACAGTAACATTGGGTGAATATGCAAATGCGTAGTCAGCAATATAGGTAATTTCTTTACCGATTACAATCTTTTCAATCAGATGACGGTAGTTTGCCCAAGGCTGCTGGCTGTGGCTTGTGAGATTAGTCATTGCTCCACTGCCGGAAATTCTGAGAACACCGTTTCCATAGAAGTTCCACTGAACATTTTCTCCGCACACACCTCCTGCAAGAGGAATGTACTCAAAGCTACGAACAACATAGTCAATATCACTTGCCTTTGCAAATTCCTCGCCATAGGTACCTGCAGCAACGCTCATAACCATCTTTGAACAATCACCGAACGCTGTGTCCTTAATGTGATTAACATTCTGAGACATATAGAAGGTTTCAAGACCGTAACAATCGTCAAATGCATAGCCCTTAATAATTTCTACACTGTTGGGAAGTCTGACATCAGTCAGCTTAGCACAGTTTCTGAATGCAAGCGAACCGACCGTAGCAAGAATGCTGTCTTCTTCAAACTCAACAACAGTAACGTTGGGAGTATATGCAAATGAATAGTCGGCAATATAGGTAATATCTTTACCGATCACAATCTTTTCAATCAGGTGACGGTAGCTCGCCCAAGGCTGCTGATTGTG
This sequence comes from Acutalibacteraceae bacterium, assembly GCA_045588975.1. Classification (GTDB taxonomy): domain Bacteria; phylum Bacillota; class Clostridia; order Oscillospirales; family Acutalibacteraceae; genus CAG-177. Next base: position 14,165 of record JAZNFD010000288.1, read on the forward strand.
GCTTGTGAGGTTAGTCATTGCACCGTTGCCTGAAATTTCAAGCACGCCGTTTCCGTAGAAGTTCCATTCTGCACTTTCACCGCAAAGACCGCCCGCAAGAGGAATGTATTCAAAATCACGAACTACATATTCAATATTATTTTCTCTTGCAAACTCTTCACCGTAAGTGCCTTCAGCAACACTCATAACCATCATAAAGCAATCATCGAATGCTGTATTCTTTATATGGTTTACATTCTGTGACATATAGAAGTTTTCAAGACCGTAGCAATCATTGAAAGCATATCCCTTGATAATCTCAACACTGTTGGGAAGTGTAACATCAGTCAGCTTGGCACAGTTTCTGAATGCAAGTGAACCGATTGTATTAAGCGCGCTGCCCTCTTCAAATTCAACAGCTGTTACGTTGGGAGTGTATGCAAAAGCATAGTCTGCAATGTAAGTAATATCTTTACCGATTACGATCTTTTCAACCAAGTGACGGTAATCTTTCCAGGGCTGCTGATTATGGCTTGTGAGGTTTGTCATCTCTCCGATGCCTGAAATTCTGAGAACGCCGTTTCCGTAGAAATTCCATTCTACATTATCACCGCATAAGCCACCGGCAAGAGAAATATATTCGAATTCACGAACCACATAATTAATTTCATTTTCTTTCGCAAATTCTTCACCGTATGTACCTGCAGCAACGCTCATAATCATTTTTGCGCAATCGCCAAAAGCTGTGCTCTTGATGTTGTTAATATTCTGAGACATATAGAAATATTCAAGAGCATAACAATCGTCGAATGCATATCCCTTAATAATTTCAACGCTGTCAGGAAGGATAACTGTTGTAAGACTTGCGCAGTTTCTGAATGCAAGTGAACCGATTGTGTTCAAAGAACTGCCCTCTGCAAACTGAACTGATACAAGATCCTGAATATATGCAAAAGCATAATTACCTATTTCGGTAATATTCTTATCAATTTCAATCGACTTGATAAGATGGCGATAATTTGCCCAAGGCTGTGCATTCTGGTTAATGTAGTTGGGCATTTCACCCTTACCATTAATATAAAGTGTACCGTTAGGATAAAGTTCCCAACTGATATCATCATTTACTTCGCCTTGATAAACAGGATATACAACACCGTCTCTTAACTCATAATTCATACCGTTTTCAACAGCATAAAAATGAGCATAAGAGTTTTCTACAACATTAAGAACAACATCAGTGCTTGCCTTTTCAAAAACAAGATTTCCGATATTGGTAACCTTGTCAGGAATAAACACAGTTTCGAGACCGTGATCATCAGAGAATGCACGGAATTTAATTGTGTGAAGGTTGCTGTCTGATTCAAAGTTGATATACTTCAGAGCACCGCAAGAATAAACCGCATAATCTTCAAGAACCTCAACACTTGCAGGGAATGTAATACCCTGAAGACGCCAGTTTTTGCTGAACGCACCGTAACCGACAGTCTTCAATGAAGAACCTGCTTCAAAGGTAATAGTCTGAACATAACCGTTTCTGTAGAATCCATATCTACCAATTGAAGTAATGTCCTTGCCGATTATAATTGAAGTAACTGCAGTCATTTCGTTCTTGATAACCCATGCGGGATAAATACCGTTGGAAGTATAATCCTTCATAGCGCCTTCGCCGCCAACTATCAAAGTACCGTTTTCAAGTAAGATATACTTAATATTTGTACCGCAGAAACCGGCATCAACAATTGATTCGTCAGCCGAAGAAACGAATGCTCCCTTTTCGCTGAAGTTACAAGTATAGCCGAGAATATCAACATCGCCGCTGATTGCAATACCGTTTTCATCAAAGAAATAAACTTCGGGATAGATGGTTACTTCGCCGACTGTCAGCTTACCTGCAGTAAAGTAACGATATGCATTGGCATCGGCATCAAAGAAGAAGCCGTCCAATTTCGCCTTGTTTACGCAAACACCGTCTTCGCCAAAATCATAATAATAGCCATCGATTTCTCTGAGACCTGTCAGTTTTACACCGTCAAGATAATACGAGTCGCCGTTCCAACCGTCGGAAGCAACAATACCGTCAACATATGTCTTTCCGTCGGTATGTACACCGCTGAAGAGTTCGCCGCACTCACACTTAAGCACGTCATCAGTAAACTCATAGCTGTGTCCGTCAGCAGAAATAACTGTACCCCATTCAACAACAGAATTACAAACTTCACAGAAGGTTCTGTCAGTATAACCTGTTTCGGTACATGATGCAGCTTTATCATCAATTGCTTTTGCAGTATGAATGTGACCGCCGTCCCAGGCATTGTAATATGCTTTACCTGCTTCTGTAGCAGTCATATTGGCATAATTTGCCCACATTTCGGTATCGCAGAATACGCGTTCACCGGTAAATGTATCAACAGTTTCGTCAACTCTGGTAAGAACGCCCTTATCAACATTTGCAATAACAGACATTCTCCAGAATTCCTTTAACGAGGACTTGTATTGAGCTAATGTGTATGCAGGCTGACCTGCTTTAGTACCGTTCTCATATGTATAGCCCGTCTTCAAAGTCCAAACGCGAACGGGAAGAGTTGCAAGAGCAGCTTCACCGCTCTGAGTATTCTTTCCGGTTCTTGTGATAATTATGGTTGCAATATTATCGGTATCATCAACCGTATATGTTGCTTCAAAACCTTCTGCCAAGGTCATATAGTCAAGCTGCCATGTGCTGTTATTGTCAAGATCAATCACGATTTCAACTGATTGAACTTCCTCAATAGCTGTTGCAACTATATCCATATTATAGATTGAACCAAGCTTGGGATATTCAAGGTTCGCATCAGTGGGAACAAGCTTAACGGTGCTTGCTGATTCATCCGCATTAACTGTTATATACTGATAAATATAACCGTAATTTCCCATATTATCGCATGCAGAGAATTTTATTGTATGCTTACCGTTATTAAGAACAAGGTCATTAACGGAAACCTTACCGTTTGAATATGTAAATTCACGTTCAACGCCATCTACATAAGCTTTTAAAGTTGATTCGTCAAGACCGGTAAAATTACTCTTGCCTGTGTATTCAGCAACAGAAGCAGCAATGGTTACCTTGTTAGTAGTGATTGTATTGCCGTTAAGCGCAGCAGCATCAGGCATACCTTCTACAGCATAGGTAACATTTGAGAATACAGGTGCTTCTCTGTCATCTACAGCTGAAGAATAGTCAACGGTAATATCATCAATATAGAAAACAAACTTTGAGGGGATATTACTGTTTTCGGCTGCAATATAATTATAAGCAGATCCGTCACGGTCGGAAATATAGAACTGCATCAAAACGCCGCCCTTTGACCAACCTACCGCGGGATATGCAGATGCATCGGCATAAAGATAATGCCATCCGGGTTCATCGAACGTGTAGACAATACCCGTTCCGCCTTCGGTAGTATCCATTACATTGGAATTCAGACTACCGGTCCAAACAGGTACTCCGTTAGCATCAACATCACCGTTACCGGTTCTCAGTGTCCAACGTGCCCACAAACCTACACACTCATCAGGTATATAGACCCAAGCACCGACGCCGACAGCATTTTTAAACATTCTTGCCTCATCAGCATAAACACTTGTTTTCATATATCCGGATTCAAGAGAGTTTGCATAATTAATACATGAACCTAATGCATATGAGCCGCTGTGAACTTTACCGTTATCAGCAGTTGCAATGAACTGTTCGCTTTCGGGAAATACATAGTTATACTTTGTGCCGGGAGTCTCATCGATGAAAACTTTCTGATTGGTTCCGTCTTCAAAGTTATAAACAACCTCAGAGCCTTTACCAAGTTTCACGATTGTTCCTGCTGTTACGGTTTCATCATATACAAGTGTTGCCGTCAAAGAACTTTCTGTTGCAGCACCATCTTCACCAGCAGTAAACACAAAACCGGAGATAGTACCGATTGAAGCATCTGACAAAGAAAATTTAACGTCAGAAGGCTTGAGTGAAACATCTTTAGCTCCGTAGCTTGCAGAAATATTCATAGTAACAGACTTGCCGTAAGGTATTACCATCTCGCTGTTACTGAATGCAATTGCATCCGGAACAACAACATGGATTACCGTTGAACCGACAACAACACCGTCGACAAGCATAAAGACTTCTGCATCTCCGACGGTTCCGTCAGAAACGAATTTACCGTCAACTATCGAACCGTTGGTTGCTGAAAGTACAGCATTTTCGGGAATTTCAGCCGGACCGCCTGCCTTATCGACACCAATTGCAGAGATAGCAACCGTCGAACCGGGAGTAACATACTCATTCTCTGCAGTCAACGATGCACTATAGAACTTTCCGTCAGAAACAGCGGTGGAAACCATGATAAAACCGTTTGAAACCGAACGTTCCGAACCGTCAGAAGGACTGTTTACAATAACAAAATCATTGGAGCCTTCTGCCTTTGCAGCATATGTACACGAACCACCGCCATCAAGGTGTCCCGCCCATACACAGCCGAGATCAAGCATAACCTGAGCCTGCTCAAGAACCGTAAGACCAACAGACTTGGGAGCCTGATTGCCGTCTGCAGTCATAAGAATAACATTACCGTCAGCTGTGATACCAATGGTCTGACGGGGATAGTATTGTGTTGTGTTTAATCCCGAACAAATCTCACCGTCAACAATCAGCATTGTATATATGCCGATAGCTTCCTGAATGTTACCCTTATCTTTGGAATAGTCTTCCTTATTACCGATCTTTACGGAACCATCCTTCATAACGGCAAAATAGCCGTATGCGTTGCCCTCTGATTCAGTGGTAACATCAATACCGTTCATTACAAAAGTGCCGGTGGGTTTACCGGTAATCATATTGTAATAGGATGCATTGATACCTGCTACAACGGTGCCCTGATAATACTCATCGCCTGCAGCTGCCTTCTCGTTGAAGGATGCCACCTGCTCGGTGAGCTTGGACATACCGTAATTGGTAGGATCCATGTTGTTGTAGGATGCAAAAAGCTTAACCGTGTCAACACTCATGTCCGCTGTGGTAACAAACATTTTTACCTGCTCATCTTTGTTATTATACAAGGTATATGAATCCTGTGTAATACCCGGAGCAAGCGTAGAGTTCTTTTCAGTAGCTACGGTTAATTGAGGTGTTGCGAAACGGTCGTCAGAACTTAATGCGGAAGTTGCAGAAACCGACACTGGCAACACACCAAGCAACATAACAACTGCAAGAAACGCTGCAAGAAACTTTTTTGCTTTCATGTGCATTTTCCTTTCTGATTTAAAATCTTATATATAAAAACCCATAAAATGAGTTTAATTTTTTCGAATATTATTTCAAAACGCAAATCAAAAGATTTTCTTATATATAGTTTCAACATTGTAATTATTTACCAAAAATTTATAACCATGCTTCCCCATAGTATCGGTATCATTTTGGCAAAAGAATGTCACCATACTAACAAATGTCTCAATACTGTTACTCTCGCACCATTTACCGAATCCGGCTTCCGTTATTATCTTTCCGACATCGGTGCTTAAGTCCGTACATGCCAAAACAGGCAATTCAGCCTGCATATAGGAAAGCAAGCGAGACGGAAAATTAGGTATAGTAAAACGATGATCAAGAAAAATCAATCCGACATCACAACATTTCACCATATGTTCATATTCTTCTTTTGAAAGCTGATTTAAAAGCTTCACATGCCGAGGAGCATCGTTGCGTATATAATTTTCAAGAATATATCTGTCTGTCCCGTTTCCTGCAATAACAAAATAAACATCATCCAAAACGGCACACGCCTTCAAACAGCTGACAATAAACGGAACATTCTGCGGTCTTCCGAGGTTCCCCCCGTAAACAAACACTTTTTTATTGCGGGGAATTCCATATTTATCTCTTATTTCCGGTCGTGTCTGCTTTGTAAAACACGCATTTTGAACCTCTATACAATTCGGACATATTTCAATCTTATCCGAAGAAACCTCAGGATTGTGTCGCAAAATATAATCTGCGTTTGCTTGTGACATACAGCCTATGCGATCCGAAACAGCATAAAGAGCTTTTTCTTTTTTACGAAAATGCTTGTACAATAAACCTTTCAATCCGTTTTTTGAGATCATTCCAAGATCCACCGCATTTTGAGGAAAAATATCTTTAAGCATCAGGTATGATTTTGCTCCGTCACGTTTTTTTATAAATTCAACCGAACTTTTAAATGTTATCGGAGGGGTAGAGTACAAAACAAGATCAAATTTTATATCAGAAAAATATTTTTTTAAAGCTGATTTAAACATCGGTTCAATCAACAATGTGGAAATACCTTTTTCAACAATATTTGTTTTTTGAGTATTGCCGATTCTGAGTTTCAGAAGATGTCCGTTTTCTTCAAAATGCGTTTTAACTTCTCTTCGCCTTTCTACGGGAGAAATACAATAAACATCATGGCCGTTTTTTATAAATTCACGCAGAAGGTCAGTATAAATGTTTCGTTCACTAAACGTATCAAAGTCAAGCAATGTCAGAAACATCAATCGCATTTTTTAGAATTCTCCTTCCGCTCTGTTAAAAAAGGAATTTTTCTTGCAGGTACCCCGACATATTTTCCGCTGTTTTCTATATTCCTTACAACAGCCGAACCTGCCCCTATAACAGAATTGCTGCAGACAGAAATATTATTGATAACTGTAGCACCGATTCCGATATGTGTGTTTTCACCTATCTCAACAGTTCCACCGAGAGCAACTCCCGGGGAAATATGAACATAATCTCCAATCACATTATCATGTTCAACAACAGCATTTGTGTTTATAATACAGTGTTCGCCGACTGTTGCGCACACATTGACAACCGCACCGGCCATAATAACCGTTCCTTTTCCGACGGAAACATTCATAGCTATCTGAGCGGATGGATGTATCAAGGTCGTCCAATTAACATTATGTTTTTCAGCTATTTTTTTTCTTACATTATTATTTCCGACGGCAATGATAAAGTCGGTTTTGCCGTCATCGAACGATTCGATTTCCGAAACAGTACCTATAACGGGAAACCCGAGGCATTCGCCTTTTAAATTATCGTCAAGAAAATTAATATCGGTATATCCGTTTTTTAAAGCATTGTCGGCAATCACCTTTCCGTGACCGCCTGCACCGATAATAATCAGTCTATTCATAAGTTACCAACTCCGATTCATTGCCCGTAAACTCTTCCATTGTTACCGAGGATTCCGATGAAATGCCGTCACGCTTAAGAACCTTACTGACAGTCTGAAACATAATCTTCCAGTCACCGATAAATGTTATGTTGTCAACATACTCAACATCGTATTCAAACTTTCTTTCCCAGCTGATTGCATTTCTTCCGTTAACCTGTGCAAGTCCCGTAATACCGGGTCTGACTTCCAATCTCCTCGCCTGGGTTTCATTATATCGTTCATTGTATTTTACATATAAACATCTGGGACCGACCAATGAAACCTCACCGCGGACAACATTCCAGAGTGACGGGAGTTCGTCAAGCGATGTACTTCTCAGGATTTTGCCGAAACTGCCGAGTCTTTGTTCATCAGGAAGCAAGTTGCCGTTCTCGTCCGTTTCATCAGTCATAGAGCGGAATTTATACATATAAAACGGAGTGCCGTCTTTCCCCGCTCTTTCCTGCTTGAAAATAACGGGAGAACCAAGCTTTAAATGCACCAGAAAAGCAACAACAGCCATTATCGGGCTGAGAAATACAAGTGCAATTAAGGCAATCACTTTATCCTGCGGAACCTTTATGTACTTTTCATAAAAACTTTTTTTACTGTTTACAGACATATTATCCTCAAAACACAATAAAGATCAGAAACATGATTTGATAATTTCAATTACCCTCATCTGCTCTTCTTCAGTCATTTTTATATCACTCGGAAGGCAAAGACCCCTCGCAAAAATATCCTCGTCAACGGGAGTTTCATAAGCTGATATGAAATCGTAGTCCTTGAAAACAGGTTGCATATGCATGGGTTTCCAGATGGGTCTTGCTTCAATATTTTCAGCCGAAAGCTTTTCAATGATATCCGTCATTCTGACATTGCAGGATTCATCAATCAGAATACACGATAACCAATAATTCGGATCTGAATTTTCCATATAAGGGTTCATTGTAACGGGTAAATCTTTGAATTCGGTTCTGTATTTGTTATAAATATTTTCTTTCAACGCTTTATGCTCTT
>JAZNFD010000289.1:0-6003 GCA_045588975.1 Acutalibacteraceae bacterium
TCAACAAAACTCCTTATGCTGCAAGACTCAAGGCAACAGGCGTCATTCTCAGCGATATCTGCCCGCTCATGTATATGAACAATCCTCTTTGCAAGAAGATGCCCGTTATCACAAACTCAAACAAGCTCAGAACATACACAACTTCTCGCTACTACAGAAGCGAAGAAATTCTTGACATAATCACAAAGGAGGCAAAGTAAGATGAAACAGTTCAAAGGACGTCCCGTTGTTGCGGGCAAATGCACTGCAAAAGCTCTCGTTTCCCACGGCGGTTTCAACACACTCGCCTCTTTCCAGAACGCACTTCAGTTCGGCGATAAGGAAGCAAAGTGCGGCGACCAGAACAACGCTGACCTCTACGGTAAGCCCATGGTAAACACTGCTCTCTGCCTCCCCCAGACCATTGGTTCAACAACAGGCGGTATGGTTCTCTACTGTGCAAACGCAATGAAGAGAAACCCCACCTGTATGCTCTTCTCCGAGCATATCGATTCACTTGCTTGCGCAGGCGCAGTTCTCGCAGCAGTCTGGACCGACGAACCCATGGTAACAGTTGACTGCCTCGGTCAGGAATTTCTCGACTACGTTAAGGACGGAATGAAGATTACAGTTGCTGAAGACGGCACAGTTACAGTTGAATAATTAAAACATTAAAAACGAGGTGTCTCGCAAGACACCTCGTTATTTTTTATTCGTGTGTAATCCGGAATTCGCTGAACATAACGCCCATATAGGGTTCGCTGAATTCAAGATCAATACACCCGTTTTCGATTACATTCTTCGGAATAACATAAGTTGCGGTTTCAAAGCCGGGAGCAAGCATCATACGGTCAAATTCCTCGTCTTTTTCGCCGCCAAACTGAGTTCCGCAATAAATTTCCTGTCCGTTTGCGGTTATCTTGTGTCCGCAGAGGGCGGGTATTTTTTTGTCAGAATAGGTAATTTTAAGCTTGTAATCGCCGTCAAAATCAAGTCCGCCAACCTTACATTTGAATGTCAGATTATCAAACACCTTGAACATGGCAGTAGGCATTGCACCCGTATTGACATTCGGTCTGTCACCCTGGAAGTTCATATAAACCTCACCCGTCTGGGCAACACCGCACTCTTCAAGTCCGTTGAGAGCAACGGAGAAATAATACTCATCAGGTCTGACTTTGTTGCGGTTTATGACTTTGCTCATATATTCCGCGGGATTTTCGGATTCATTTGCGGCATCAAGTCTGCCGAGAAGCCACTTTCTGTCGGTAACGGGAAGATCAATTGTTTCAAGCACAGCTCCCCTCTCCCAGTTATCGGCGCAGTAATTCTCAATGTCACTCTGCAAACCGATAAGCTCAAAGAGTTTCTGAGCGAGAGCGGAAATATCTTCTCTCTCTTTTTTATAATCGTCACCAAAATCAGTCAGAAGAATCTTTCTTGCTTCATCAAGATTTCCGCACTTTATCTCTCTTTCGGCAAGCTTTATCAACTCAAGCTCAAAAAGACGTCTGTGTCTGACAACCCAATCACACTTTGCACGCATAAGAAGCTGAAGAAATCTCCAGTTTTCCGAAAGAAAAGGATACTGAGCCTTAAGCATTTCAAAAATTTCAAGAGTGCTATCTATGGTCGGATTTTCTGCAGGATCACACTGCCAGTTAAGCTCAAGCGAAAAAATGCCGTCCGCAAGCTTTTCGGAGTCTGCGCCGTAGAAGAAAAGCCTTGCATAGTCAAGCAGTGTCGTACGCAGATCGCAATCGGGGAAATAATCCATATCTGACCACACCGCTTTGTTAACGTCATCCGTAACACCCTCGGAATAACTTACCGAGCCGACAACATACCTACGTGTAAGGCGGTGAATCTGACGGTATTCACGGGGTCTGGGATTGGTACATTCACGGCTGAGTCCCGTTGTCAGAGCAAAATGCCAGTCGTCTCTGTCAAAATGCACGGGATATTCGCAGCGTACATTATGTGTGATATCGGGATAAAGTCTTATCGGGTATTTCGCAGGCAATCTGCGGCGCAAAACATCAAGGTCAAATGCGTGGTTGGGTCCGTGGATAACGCCGTCTATCTCGTCGGGAAGTTTCTCCATTTCTTCAATGAAGGTTTCGCCCCAGGTCGGAATCGAATGCGGTTTCTGTGCAGACGGCCACATCTGTGCATTGGGATGAACCTTTTTGAGTGCTTTCGAAATTTCTCTGCATCTTTCTACAAATTCATCTGCATCAAACTCACCCGGATCTCCTCCCGGAGGAAATACAACATTAAGTCTGGGCAAGGTTTTATAAAGTTCACCTCGTCTTGATGCCGCCTGCTCGATTGTTTCTCCGTCATTATTCGGATGCCACAGAGAAACATCAAGATCAAACTCATCTGCCATCCTTGTTGCTTCAACAAGGAATTCTTCCTCATCATATTTCATCAGACGGTTTCTCTTTGAAACACCCTTTTCATAAGGAATATGCTCAACCGTATTCGAGCCGAAAAACATAAGGTCAAGATAGCATCTGCGGTAATCCTCATAGCTCCACGCATCGTATGTATTCGGGGTGGTTCTGTATCCTATCTGATGGCCTCGGATTGATTTATCCGGACTGTAATCGCCCGAAATATCCTCTGTTAAAACAGGTATCCCGCAGACGGGAACAATCTTTCTGAGAAACATTCCGAACCCATAAATAAAGCCTCTTATTCCGCTTGCCAAAACAGTCACGGCATCCTTGCCGCAATCGATTTTATAGCTGTCTTTATCAATAGATTCATCCGTTTCAAAAACAAAATTCGCTTTTTCGCGGATATCAACGTTAACGGGAGCATTGCCCGTTCTGATTTTTATCTCTTCGAAAAAAAGCTCCGCCGCCTTTTTTGACGGCGGAGTTTCCGAGAATATTTTAAATTCTCTGTAATCAATCATTTTCATTCTCCGTATTGTTAATTCCAATCAAATCCTGCTTTTTAAGCTCCGCTCTCGAATTTCTGTGCTCTGAAAGTTCAATAAGCATTCGCTCTTTTGTCTTTCCGTGAACATTGAAAAGAAGAAGTGCAAGTCCGTAACCGAATCTTGCAACAGCAGGTGCAAGGCAGAAAATTCCCCAGATGCCCTTAAGCACTTTCGGATCCTTGTGAGGAACGATATTACCGAAAACGTCCTGCTGAGGAGTGAACTTAATCCAGTCGAATACAACACCCGAAAGAAGTGCGTGAACACTCGACGAAAGCTTATTGACATAGCTCGAAACAGCATTTACGATACCCTCATTACGGATACCGTTCTGCCATTCGAGGTAGTCATACATATCTCCTTTAAGAAGCGGGTCACAGACACCCATAATATGATTGGGAAGTCCGCAAACTGTGAGTCCGACGGTAATAATAACAAAATCAAGCCAATAATTACCCGTCGGTTTATAGCCGATGAAATAAAGCAATGTATACGCAACGCCGCTGAATACGCCTGCCGATATTGCAGTTGTTCTGAGACCGAACTTCTTGATTATAGACGGAGCGACGGGTGTTATAACGTAGTTGGGAATACCTGTAAACAAACTGCAAAGAAGACGGTTTGAAAGCCTGCCCGTGCAGTTAAGCCAGAAGAAATCTTCCGATGCGCCGCCAACACCTTTGATGCCGCCAAAGAAATTTGAAAGAAGTAACGCCGCAAGCGGTCGACAGGTTATAATTGATTTTGCAGCTTTAAAAAATCCAACCTGATTCATTTCTTCCTTCGATGCAATCGAAACTCTCTCCTTCATAGTAAAGAATCCGTAAATTGCACCGAAAACCGCAATCAATACAAAGAATATCGAAAAGCCCGTATAAACCTGAGGCTGAGTCACTGCATTCTTCGTCACTCCCGGAACAAAGTCAACAAAAACGGGTACAAGTGACGGAAGCCAGGTAAAAAGATTAACAAACTTCTGCGTCGCTATCAGCGTGCTTCGTTCGTTGGTATTCGGAGTCATATTGTAAAGAAGAAGTTCCCATCCGCTCAGATATGAAAAACCAATTCCGTAAATGATCGTTGTGACAAGTGCATAAACAAAACGCTGACCCGAAGTAAATGAACCGGGAATCATATAAAACAGAATCGATGCAATCGCCCAGAAGGGCATCGGAAGAATCAGAAATGGGCGAAGTCTGCCCCAACGCGTTCTGAATCTGTCAATAACAATACCTGAAAGCGGATCATCGAGAGCATCCCACACAGTTGAGACGGTGCCCAGCAAGCCGTATTGCTTGCCCGTAAGGCCGAGGAAACTCATCATAAAGTACTGTTTTGTTGAACCGATAAATGATGTAAGGTTATTGAGACCGTATGAAGTTATTGCATACGCAGCTATTTCGCGAGGTCGGACATATCTTTTTTCCTCTTTTTTTATATCAACCGCAACATTTTCCGTGGCAGACATAAAATTCCCCCTTTGCAAAACATAAATTATTCATACTATAATACCATATTTTTATCAACTATGTCAATCTATATTAAAAAGTATGTACAGTCTATGTATATTTTATAAAAAATAGCTATATAATAACACCGAGCGTATTTTTCAGTTAAAATACAAAACACACTATTGAAAGAAATAAAATAAAATTCCAAAAAACCACTTGACAAACGCGCGAAAGTATGTATAATAATTTAGTAGATATCGCGGAGTAGAGCAGTTGGTAGCTCGTCGGGCTCATAACCCGGAGGTCGCAGGTTCAAGTCCTGTCTCCGCAACCAACAGAAAGCCTTGATATTCCTAGACTTTTGGAATATTGAGGTTTTCTTTTTTTATTTCAAAACCACCGGCATCTAACATAGCATCTAACACAAATCCGAGAATGATTTACTCATAGATTGTGCAATTGACTTTTTCCTGCCTATATCAAGATGAGCGTAGAAATTTGCTGTTGTGCTGAAATCCGCATGACCTAACCAATCTTGTATATCTTTCAAAGAAAACCCTTTTGTTATTAAAAGACTCGCACAAGAATGTCTTAAATCGTGAAATCTTATATGCGGCAAATCATTGTGTTTTAAAATCTTCGAAAACTTGCTTGTTATATAGTCCGGGTTATAAGGAACTCCATTTTCCCATTTGAAGATATAATCGTTTTCGATATAACAATCGCCAAAAGTTTTTCTGTTGATTTCTTCTGAACATTTAATTTTTAAAAGAAGATTCTCAACTTCATCATCCATCGGATATATACGATAACTTGATGCTGTTTTGGTTGTGTCTTTTCTGACTACGCTATTGTGTCTGACAACGGTATGTTTAATAGTGACTGTTTTATTTTGAAAATTTACACTATCCCACTTTAAACCCAGCACCTCGCTTCTTCGCAATCCATATATAACCGTTATGTATATGAGCGGGTAAAGTTTTTCGTTTCTTGATTTCTGAAAAAGCTGCTCAAGTTCATCTTGATTATAAAAAGTCGCTTCTCTTTTTACTGCCTTAGGAACCTTAACAAGCTCACAAGGATTAACAGAAATCAACTTTTCCTTTATAGCCTCTTTCGAAGCAAGCTGAATAATAAGTTTCTGCTCCCTAATTGTCTTAGGTGCTAATCCGCCTTTACCATCCAGTCTTCCGTTTGTCGCTTTAAAATCAATATACTCTTGAATTACTTCTCTATTCAGTTTTGAAAGACGACAAGGATTCATTTCGAAATAAGGAATAATGTGCGAATTAACAACGCTGGAATAACTTTGATAAGTAATAATATCAATGTTATTTTTTACGCAATCAAGCCAATGAAGCAAGTAATTATGGAACATAATATCAGAGTTTATAACTTGATGATCTTCATACTCATCAAGTTTCTCTCTTAATATTTTTTCGGCATTTCTTTTGTTTCCTTTAATATCAAGTCCAGTGGAAATCCATTTTTGTTTTCTTTTGCCATTTGAATCAGTCAGATTTAATACTATCTGATATTTGCCGTTTTTAATCTGTAAACTTCCAGTCATTTTTCTCCTTTCCGTGATTAGATAATACAACTTTACCAGTATTATATCCA
>JAZNFD010000290.1:0-8850 GCA_045588975.1 Acutalibacteraceae bacterium
CGTCATCATCAGCGGTGTTAGCTGTGAAACCGTTCCATACGCAGTCGATTGTGCCTGACTCAAGGTCTGTGATCTTGCTGCTCCATTCGGTTTCCTGGGAGGTAACCTTATAACCGAGGTTGCCGAAAACTGCTTCTGCAAGTTCTGTGTCGAAACCGATAAGCTTGCCGTTTTCGTCAAGATAGTTCATGGGTTCATAGATTGTGTAACCGACAACGATTGTTTCTGCTACGTCTGTTTCTGTTGCGGGATCTGTTGTGTCGGGAGTGGTGTTGCCGCCGCAAGCTGCAAGCGAGAACATCATAAGCATTGCAAGAACCAAAGCGATAATCTTTTTCATGATTTTTACTCCTTTTTTGCCTTAATATGGCTGTTTATTGTAGTATTACATTATCATAGTAAAGCGATTTTGTCAATGATTATTTAAATTGTAATATAAAAAATACGGGACGAACTTTGTGTCCGCCCCGTTCGTTCTGCATTCTGCAATTAATTTGTATCCATTCTGCTGTTATAAAGCTCGTAGTAGAATCCTTCTTTTTTCAGCAATTCGGCGTGATTGCCCTGCTCGATAATATTTCCGTCCTTCATAACAAGAATCACATCTGCATTTTTGATAGTTGAAAGTCTGTGAGCAACAATAAAGCTCGTTCTGCCCTGCATCATTGCCGAGAAAGCTTTCTGAATATGAATTTCCGTTCTCGTATCAATGGAGGAGGTGGCCTCGTCGAGAATAAGCATCGGCGGCAGACAAAGCATAACTCTTGTGATGCAAAGAAGCTGCTTCTGACCCTGCGAAAGTCCCGATGCCTCATCGGAAATGACGGTATCATAGCCTTGAGGCAGACGCTTTATAAAACTGTGCGCATGGGCGGCTTTTGCGGCTGTAACGATTTCCTCGTCAGTCGCATCGGGCTTTCCCATCGCGATGTTTTCTCTGACAGTCCCCTCTTTGAGCCAGGTATCCTGAAGTACCATACCGTAGCTCTTGCGAAGGCTTTCACGGGTTGCGGAATTGATATCAACTCCGTCAACGCTGATTTTTCCTTCGTCAACATCATAGAAACGCATAAGAAGATTGACAAGCGTTGTTTTTCCGCATCCCGTAGGACCGACTATCGCAACTCTGTTGCCACTCTCTACGGAAAGATTGAGATTTTTGATAAGCTCTTTATCTTTTGAATATGAGAACGCAACATTCTCCATTTCAACTCTGCCGTCAACAGCCGAGAACACCGCCGCATTCTCCGCATCCGGAGTCTGCGAAGGCTGTTCGATAAGCTCAAAAAGTCTTTCGGCGCAGGCAAGAGCATTCTGAAGCTCAGCAATAACACCCGAAATTTCATTGAACGGCTTCGTATACTGATTCGCATAGCTGAGGAAACACGAAAGTCCGCCGACAGTTATTGAGCCGCCGACCGCCGCAATTGCGCCCGCCAGACCGACAGCGGCATAGACCATGCTGTTGACAAATCTTGTTGACGGATTTGTCAGCGACGAGAAAAATATAGCTTTTAAGGAATATTTCTGATATCTTTCGTTGATTTCGTCGAATTCTTCAAGAGTTTTTTCTTCTCTCGAGAAAGCGTCAACGATTTTCTTGTTGCCTATCATTTCTTCGGTAAATGCAGTCTGCTCACCCCTTGTTTTTGCCTGCATAGTGAACATCGAATGAGTTCTTTTTGCGATAAAACGGGCAACAAACAGCGAAAGCGGAGTAAGGATAACAACAACGAGAGAAATTTTGAAATTAATCGAAATCATAAAACAGAGTGTGCCGAGAATAGTGACAACTCCCGTGAAAAGCTGGGTGAAGCCCATAAGAAGTCCGTCCGCAAACTGGTCTGCATCGGAAATTATTCTGCTGACTGTATCTCCCGACGGCTTTGAGTCGATATAACTCAGCGGCAGGCTCTGGATTTTTTCGATTGCCGCATTTCTGATATCACGCACCACTCTGAAAGTTATTCTGTTGTTAAGCGTGTTCATTATCCACTGTGCGGCGGCGGTAAGGATTGCAAGAACACCGATTCCGACAAGATTCGGCATCATTCCCTCAAAATCAACCGCACCCTTGCCGATTGCAAGGTCAATCGCATTGCCTGCAAGCACTGGGATATAAAGAGTCATCGCAACGCTGACTGCAGCAAGAATTATCGAGAAGAAAAGATGAATTTTGTATCTGCCGACATAGAAAAGAATTTTCTTGAGGGTACCTTTGTTCAGTTTCTTTTTCATGATGCACTCTCCTCCTCATCAAACTGCGAGAGATGAATTTCTCTGTAAACAGCGTTGTTTTCAAGGAGTTCTTCGTGAGTGCCGACGGATGCCTTACCGTCATCAAGCACGATAATTTTATCCGTATTCATAATCGAGGATGTTCTTTGCGACACAATAAAAACAGCAGCATTGCCTTGATTTGCGGCGATTGCCTTTCGCATTGCGGCATCGGTTGCATAGTCGAGAGCGCTCGAGCTGTCGTCAAGAATAAGAATATCCGCTTTTTTCATAATTGCTCTTGCAACGGTAAGTCTCTGACGCTGACCGCCCGAGAAGTTTCGTCCGCCCTGCTCAACGGGAGCGTCAAGCCCGCCGTCTTTCTGCATAACGAAATCCGATGCCTGAGCAATTTCAAGAGCCTTCATTATATCTTTGTCGGCAGCATCGGGATTGCCCCAAAGCATATTTTTTCTGATTGTGCCTTTGAACAACACCGCTTTCTGCGGCACAACAGAAACCGCTGCACGCAAATCTTCAAGCGGGATATCATTGACATCGGCACCGCCGACAAAAACACTTCCCTCTGTCGCTTTATAGAATGCGGGAATGAGGTTGACGAGCGTTGTTTTACCCGAGCCCGTCGAGCCGATAATTCCGACGGTTTCGCCCCTTTTCACGGTGAAGCTGACATTCTCAAGCGACTTGTCACCCGCACCGTCATATGCGAATGAAACATTGCGGAATTCAACGATATTTTCACTTTCGAAATTGATTTTTTCAGTTCCGTCATCCTCATTTGCAGGTATATCGAGCACAGCGCTTATTCTGCCCGCGCAGGCAACGGATTTTGTGATGCTGATAATAAGGCTTGCAAACTTTACAAGCTCAACAAGAATCTGCGACATATAGTTATAGAGTGCAACAACCGCACCCTGAGTGATGAGTCCCGCATCAACTCTGACTGCGCCCGCATAAATCAGCACAGCAATTCCGATGTTGACAATAACGCAGGTTACGGGATTCATAAGAGCCGAGATTCTGCCCGTATATTCCTGAATAACGGTCAGCGCATCGTTGCGCTCTTTGAATTCTTCAACCTGTTCATCCTCTTTGCAGAACGCTCTGATAACCCTTGCACCCGTAAGGCTCTCTCTTGCAGTTGAAAGCACTTTATCGAGTGCAAAACGGACTTTTTTATAAAGCGGAATACAGAAAAGCATAATTCCGAAAACAACAACAGAAAGGGCGGGAATAACCACCGCAAAAGTCACCGCCGCTTTGCTGTCGACCGTAAATGCCATTATCATTGCACCGATAACAACAAACGGTGAACGGAGAAGAAGGCGGAGAGTAAGATTCAGACCGTTCTGAACGCTGTCCATATCACCCGTCATTCGTGTTATAAGCGTTGACGTTCCTTGGGAATCAAGCTGAGTGTAAGAAAATCTTCCGATATGCTCAAAAAC
This sequence comes from Acutalibacteraceae bacterium, assembly GCA_045588975.1. GTDB lineage: Bacteria > Bacillota > Clostridia > Oscillospirales > Acutalibacteraceae > CAG-177. Next base: position 3,687 of record JAZNFD010000290.1, read on the forward strand.
AGCATGTTTCAGTCTTTTGACGAAACTTACGGAAGCTTTGGCGGCAAAATACTGCGCTGTCAAAGAAAATGCAAGTCCGACCGCACCGAGAGCAACAAGAACAAGACACATTTTCACTATATAATTTTTGTCATCGTTGCCGATACCCGTGTCAATTATTGCCGCAACAACAAGCGGAACAAAAAGCTCAAGTATGGCTTCGAACATTTTGAACAGAGGTGCAAGCACACATTGCAATCTGCTGCCCTTGAGATAAACAAGTAATTTTTTCATCATCAGAATCCTTTGTAAAATTTATCTGGATATTATACCATATTTTATATATTTTGTGAAGTGCAAAAGATGGATTTTTTATTTGTTAAAATTCTTCTTTTTTCTGATTCAGAAATAATAACACAGCAATATATGGTAGAATTACTGTGAATTGAATTCAACAAGGAGGATTCCCCCTATGAAAGCAATAAAAGAATCACATTTCGGTATAGCAAGAAAAATCGTTGCCAACATGACAACAGAAAGCTGGGAAACAATTCCCCACAGCTCATTTATCTATGAACCTGAAGTTTCAAAATTCCTTGAAGTTCTCAAGAAGCTCAACGAATCGGGCAAGTTCCCCACCAAAATCACCATTAATACCATTATGCTCAAGGCTTTTGCAGAAGCATTCAAAGCAGCTCCTCAGCTCAATGCTCACATCGAGTTCAACCGCAAGCTTGTAAGAGGCAAGGTTACACAGTGGGACGAGGTTCACGCAGGCATGACATGGCTTCTCCCTAACGGAGAAATGATGACAATCAATCTCCACGATATCGGCAACAAGAGCCTTGTTGAGCTCACTCAGCATGTTGCTGACACAACAAAAAAGATCAACAACACCAATTTCACCGAGGTTATGTTTGAGGTTTCATTCAACGACACAATCGAAAAGCTCAAGAAGGGCAAGGTTATGAAGGCTGTCTACCGCCTTATCGGTGCAAAGACAGGTAAACATAAGATAAAGACTCTTTCGGGCAAAGCCAAGAAAGAATATTATTCAATCCCCGAAACTGACAGACTCACTCCCAAGGATATCAAGCAGGGCACCGTAACCATTTCAAACGTAGGTCCCCTTATCAGAGGCGTCAACGGCAGAGTTGCCCTTCTTTCAATCATTCCTCCCCAGGTATTTGTTTGCTGCTACGGCTCGGTTATGAAGAAGCCTGTCGTTAAGCAGGACGAAAACGGCAACGACATCATCGTTGTAGGCAACGAGCTTCCCATCGACCTTTGCTTCGACCACAGAGCAGTTGACTTCGGCGACGTTGTTCCTTTCATTCAGAGGCTCGAGGATATCTTTAATAATCCCGAGCAGATGTTTGAGTGGTAATATCAATAAAACGGTTTGTATCATCCGATGCAAACCGTTTTTTATTGACAAGTTGCTTTGATGTAAAGTAGAATAAAACCATAAATTTCACTTCGGAAGGTGAATGTCTGTGAACAACCAATCTTTCAGCAATATTTATTATCAGCAGGGCGATAATCCCGTTTTCTGTTACAGAAGCGGACTTTCCGTGCGAGAAGAAACGCTCCTTGACGGTGTTCTTGTTTCATCAGGTCACAATGCCGCTGGCTATCCTTTAAATGTACTCTGCGGTTTCCCGTCAAGACTCAACCCCCGTGATTTTGCCGAGCCTTCCGCATTCAACATTGAAATTGACGGTCAAAGCATCGACTACCGCCTCACTTTCGTCGGTTTCGAAACGGTTGAAGGCGAAAATTCAAAGGAATGCATACTCACCCTTGAAAGCGGAATAAAACCCGTTACTTTAAAAATCCACACCGTTCTTGACGGCACACAAATGCTCACAAGACACATTGAAATCATCAACAATTCGGATAAACCGATGAGTCTGAGCCGTCTTTCGCTCATCAGCGGAGGAATCGAAGCATTTGAAAGAAGAATGCTCACAAACAGTAATATTGACGAGATTTATTCCATCGGGTACTTCACAAATGACCGTTGGGCAAGAGAAGGCGAATTCGCCTGGAAAAATATCTCGCCCGATACTTTCAGCATCGACACCCGCTTCGGCCGTGACCGTTTCCGCCACCCGATTATTTTTATCCGCAACAACGCAACGGGTACAATTTACACCTGCCAGACGGGTTGGAGCGGCGGATGCAGATTTTCCGTTGATTACAACGCAACAGAAGAAACCAACTTCGTCTCCCTCGCATTCAAAGCGGAAATCACGTCGCATAAGCCGATTACCGTTATCCCCGCAGGCGAGAAATTCGCAACGCCCGATGTGCATTTCGGCATCGTTTGCGGAAGCCTTGACGATGCAGTCAACGATATGCACAGTCATATAAGAAAAAGCGTTCTTACTATGCCTGAAGCCGACCCGACCGCCTGCCTTGTGGGTGCGGGAATGGGCGCAGAGCATACAATGAGCGTTGAAGACACAAAAGATTTTATGCGTCAGTTTGCATCACTCGGCGCAGAGGTTTTCATTATTGACGCAGGCTGGGAATGCCCTCCCGGAAGGCAGACCGAATGGAGCGAATTCAACGGAATGAACATTCCCGATCCCGAGCGATATCCCAACGGTCTCGGCGAACTTTCGGATTACTGCCACTCTCTCGGTATGAAATTCGGTCTTTGGGTTGATATCGAAAACTTAGGCAGACTTTCGAACAAAATAAATGAGCATCCCGATTGGCGCGGCTCGGATATTTTCGGAAATCAGAGCAGAAATTACATTGACATGAGCAGACCCGAGGTTGCCGAATGGGCAGAGAGCGAGCTTACAAGAATCATAACAGAGTATAAGCTCGACCTTCTGCGCGTTGACCATAACGTTTCGTTCAGAGATTATTTTACAATCCGTGACACGGGTACGGGAATCCCCGAATGTGTATCCGTGCGTCACATCAACGCAGTTTATAATATGTATAAAAATCTGAAAAAACGTTTCCCTGACGTTATTTTCGAAAATTGTGCAGGCGGCGGTGCAAGAACAGACCTCGGTATGATGAAAAACTTCAATCACACCTGGGTTTCGGACTGCCAGAGAGCACCCCATTCCGTTATGATAACCAACGGGATGACACTTGCTCTTCCTCCCGAAAGAGTTGACCGTCTTTTTGCGGGCATGGGATGCCACGAATTCTGCTCTCTCGACGTTCAGATGAGAAACACCATGCTCACACATATGACGCTCAACGTAATTGCACCCGTCGGTGCCGAACTGAACACAGAGCAGGCAGGATTTGTCCGTCACAGCGTTGATATCTACAAAAATTTCATCAGAGATTTTCTTCCCGAAGCAAAAGTTTATCATCACACTCCCGAATCAGCAAAGGACACATATAACGGCTGTGTGCTTGAAATCGCATCGCCCGACTGCAGAAATGGTGCAATCGGTGTTTTCTCGTTCCCGTGCGGCAAAACGGAGTTCGATGTCATCCCCAAAGGCATCAATGCAGGTATGAATTATAAAATAACCCTCGACAACAGCGGTGCGTCATTTACCGTAAGCGGATATGAGCTGATGACAAACGGTCTCAAAATAAAAATACCGTCATCTCTCTCTTCGGAATTGATACTTTTTGAAGCGATTTAAGTCTTTACAATCTGTTCATAATATGTTAGAGTGAAAGTGACAAAAATTTCAGGAGGTTGAAAAAATGTCAAAGAAAAAATTTGATATCGGCGAAGGTATCTATGATGCAAAACAGCTCGGATATCCCAAAATGGCGGTTCTCGGAATTCAGCATATGTTTGCAATGTTCGGCGCAACCGTTCTTGTTCCCGCACTTACGGGACTGAGCGTTTCGGCAACTCTGCTTTTCGCAGGTCTCGGCACACTGCTTTTCCACCTGCTTACCAAAGGTAAGGTTCCCGCATTCCTCGGCTCATCCTTTGCATTTATCGGTGGTTATGCCGCAATCACATCGATAACAGATGAAGCCGGAAACGCTTCCAACGACTACAGCCTTCTCCCCTATGCTTGCTTCGGTGTTGCTTGCGCAGGTCTTCTTTATCTCGTGCTTGCCGCACTCATCAAAGCCTTCGGTGCAAAGAAGGTTATGAAATTTTTCCCTCCCATCGTAACGGGGCCCATCATTATTGCAATCGGTCTTACCCTTTCTTCAAGCGCAATTCAGAACTGCCAGGCTAACTGGCTTGTTGCGGTTATTGCAATTGCAATCATCATCGGCTGCAACATCTGGGGCAAGGGTATGATTAAAATTATCCCCATTATGCTCGGCGTTCTCGGCTCATCGCTCATCGCGGTTATTCTTCATTTCACAGGAGCTATGGAAGTTCTCGACCCTGCAAAGCTTGAAGCTTTCAAAAATGCAAGTTGGATCGGTCTCCCCTTCCAGATGAAAGATACCGTTTTCGGACTCCTTGCAGGCGATTTTGACAAGAATCTTCTTGTTTCCGCTGTTATTACAATTATGCCCATCGCACTTGCAACAATGGTTGAGCATATCGGCGATATTTCCGCTATTTCCTCAACCTGCAAGAAAAATTACATTGCAGATCCCGGTCTTCACAGAACTCTTCTCGGTGACGGTCTTGCAACAATTCTTGCATCTCTTTTCGGCGCACCCGCAAACACCACTTACGGCGAAAACACAGGTGTTCTCTCACTCTCAAAAGTATTCGACCCCAAAGTTGTCAGAATTGCAGCTTATCTCGCAGTTCTCGTTTCATTCTCCCCCAAGTTTGCGGCTCTCGTCAGCCTTATGCCGACAGCTACAATCGGCGGCGCATCGCTCGTTCTTTACGGTATGATTTCCGCAGTCGGTGTTCGCAACGTTGTTGAAAACAAGGTTAACTTTGAAAACACAAGAAATATTATTATTGCCGCTCTTATACTTGTTCTTTCAATCGGCATCAACTATGCGGGCGCAATCCAGATTCCCGTCGGCTCTGTTACAATCAGCCTTTCGGGTCTTGCTGTAGGCGCTCTCGTTGGTATTATCCTCAACGCAATCCTTCCCGGCAAAGACTATGTCTTCTCTGTTGATGATCCTCAGGACACAGGCGTAAACTTTGCTGTCGGTCAGAATTCCGAAAGCATGAACAAGAAAGAGGCAGTCGAAGAAGCTGTTGAGGAAACTGCCGATGCCGTCGAAGAGACTGTTGAGGAAGCTGCCGAAGAGACTG
>JAZNFD010000291.1:0-27063 GCA_045588975.1 Acutalibacteraceae bacterium
AAAAATAAACAGCCGCTCGTGAGCGGCTGCCAGTGATTGTAATGCGCTGCTAAACCTTCAACGCCCCTTCCAGGGGCTAAGCCTGCATCAACCCCTTTTAGGGGTTAGTCAAACCACCGGTTCAACCGGTGGTTTGTGATTATAAACTCCATTTAAAGAAACACAAACAGGTATTCAATAAAATCAAATTAAGCATTTTGATATTTATACAATTTTCTGGTTTGAACTTTGCGAGAGTCAGTTTCTGAAACATAATTATCACTCCAGTCAGACCATACTCCCCAACGATAAAAATCATAAGTGTAGTATGCATCTTGATAATGATACAGTGTATATTGACTCTCATAAGGAGTTTTGACTGCATATACGGTATGGTTCGTTCCTTGCTTGGGATTACAATCTGCCTTAAACCAAATTCCTCCCTTGCTGTCTAAATATTCCTGGTGACCATCTGCCGTTATATATTTGCCGTTTTTATCTTTACGTTTGTTTAATTCTGTTTCAGAACTCATATACTGCCATTCGCCCTTATACCCATTATTAACGGCCCATGTATGACCATATGATGAGTACCACTTACCGTTTGAAGTGTTTTTATAATAGTACCTTTTATACCAATAAACTGTTTTGTATTTGGTTTCGGTTTCTAGGGTGGTCCAGACCTTTCTTGTCGAAGACGAAGACAAACTGCTTCTGCTGGTTTTTTCCTCGCCCCATAAGGTGTTGGTATTATAAAGTGTCCATCCGGACAAGGAACTGGAGGACTGGTTCTTTTTGTACTCTTTTTCCTGATATTTGTATTGTGTTTTTGTATCGACTATCCTTGTGTTAGAAGGAACATTTTTTTCTTCAACCCAACCCGAAACGGCGTTTTCTGTCCACTGCGCATAGAGAGTAGCAGAAGAATAAATCTTTGTGCTTGACGTTACTCTTGTTCCACCGTTTGGTGAAGTGTACCAACCATTAAATGTATAGTAATCTCTTGTGGGAGTAGGAAGGCTTGCTGTGCTTCCGTAGTTAACGTTTACCGAGTTGTGTGCAACATATCCTCCGTTAGCATCGAAACGAAGTTCATAAGTTATAGGAGTCCAATGGGCATAGAGAGTTTGGGATGAAGATGATGCAGAAGAATATTCGGTTACTTTAGAACCACTTGAGGGATGTGTATACCATCCGTCAAAAGTGTAGCCTGTTCTGGTAGCAGTGGGAAGGGTTCCAATGTTATCTCCCATATTCACTTTTTTATTTGATGTTGAAACCAAACCGCCGTTTGCATCAAAAATAATTGTGCAAACCTGTTTTGCAGTTGTAACAGGTTTTGGGATTGTGGCTTTTTGAGTTGTAGTTTCTTTCTGCGTCTTTTCTATATATGAATTCGTTTCTTGAATATTTACCGTAACAGAATGAACGGGTTTAGCGGGTTTCTCCTGATTATTTCCGCTATCGTTTCTGTCAGACAGTGATTCTTTTGTGCCTTCACCGATTACAATTGTTAAAACTGTTCCTTCGGGAACAGTTTTTTCTGCTTCGATGTTCTGAGTAATGACCATGTTTTTTTCGTTATCTGAACTGGGCGAGTTGATGATATTATATGTTATTCCGAGTGAATTGAGAATGCCGTCAGCTTCTTCTTTTGTTTTGCCGATACAATCAGGAATTGCAACTGAAGATAAATCAATACCGTCCGGTTCAGAAGAATGGGCGAGAACATCAAATATGTCGGTTACTGCAGTAGTTGTTTTATTTGCATCTGCCTTGCCGAGTTTTGCAAAGAGAACACCGAGCAGAACGCAGAGAATCACCACTCCGACAGCTATTCCAATAAAAACAATCGGTTTCTTTTCTTTTTTTTCAGTTGACTCAACAATCTCTATAGGAGGTTTGTCAAGTTTGTTGTATGTAATATCGTTGTTGTTTTGTTTTTCAGACGACATAAGAGTTTTCCTTTCAGATGATTTTTGTTTTATACATTTTGATAAGAGCTGTTATAGTATTCAACCCAATAAAGGTAATACGGATTAATCCATCGTGTTCCGTCATCAAACACAACTTCTTTAATACAAGCACTCACGTATTCTGTGTCTGAATCATAAAGAGATATATGAACCAAGCTGTTACTCATTATGAAAGTCTCTCTCGGTTCAAGCTTTAAGTTGTGACTGATAACAGATTCATTTATGTATGTCTCTTCTCCGTTCTGTAATTTAACAGGGTTGCCGTTCTGGTCATAGTGCAAGAGGGAATAAATAACTTTTGATGTGGTTTGATCAGATGCATTTTTTATGTCTACATATAAATATCTGGCTCTGTCTTCCTGCTTGATTTGAGGCTTACCGTAGATAAACACTTTTTGTTCGTTTTTATATGTTTCCATAGTCTCTTTTTCGGATTCCTTTATTTCGCCCACAGCTTTCGAAAGATCTTCTGCCCACTTGTTCATATCATAATTGAATTTCTCGTTGATAATTTCGTTAGCTTTTTCTGCAACGTCTGCGTCATTCACATATTTTCTTAGTTTATCAAGAGTAGCCATTGCTGCATCAAATTCATATTTACGAAGCAATTTATCAACTTCGGTAAAAGTGTAGTCTTTGTATTCCTTTTTTGCTCTTTCGATTAATCTGGATACTTCATTGTACTTGTAGTAGTCTTTAGGAATTTTATTTAAAGTTTCAAGAGCTCCCACATAGTCTCCGTTGTCCAGGCAGGCAGCTCCTTTGCTGTGCAAAACTCTTGGAGCATTAATATTTTTGATGGTTGCAACAGCATTTTTGTGTGCAGAAACGACAGCTTCATTATCACTGGCCGCATATTTATCTAATTGTGAAATTGCAAAATCATAAGAGATTTGGTCGTTTTTGAAGTTTACTATGATTGTATTAATGTTTTCAACATCGCTCTGATAGCTGTTGTCTTTTTGCGCGTCATCGGTTACAGAAATATCATTTGTTGAAGAATAATCAGAATTTTCATCTTCAAAAACAGAGCTGATCTGATTGGAAGTATCGATTACCGTTTTGTTTTTTTCGAAATTTTTCTTGCCGAGAGTTGCAAAAAAAACGCCTAACAATACGCAAAGAATCACAACTCCGACAGCTACACCGATAAAAATAACGGTTTTTTTCTTTTTATCAGCATTTTCAATTTCCGAACCGAACTCTTCGATTGGAGGCTTGTCGAAATTTGAATAAGGAATATCATAGTTATTTGAATTATTATTATTGAAAGACATAGAGTACCTCCGAATTATTTAAAAGGTTATATCGATAGGGTGACTTACCATATTGCCGGATTTATCCGTGGCAATCATAACGAAATGAGCTGTTTGTCCCGGTCTTATATTTTTAAAAGTGCATTCGTATGATTCCGCATTAAATCTATTATATTTTCCCTTGCAGGAGTCAGCACACTTAACAGCCCAATAAGTTGTTTCGTTGTTATCAATGGTATAGGATAAAACCCAATCTTCTATGTAATAATTGGATGAAATATTCCAGGAAAAATTAACTGTATTGGTATTTTCAGACAATCTCTCCGCTGTAAAGAGAACCGTTAATCTTGAGGCTGGTGAAGAAGTTGATTTTTCTGTTGAAGTGTATGGTTTTGTAACGGGTGAGGTTGTTGTATGATATTGGGTTGTGTATTGTTCGGTTGTAGCAACGGAAACTGTTTTTATTGTTATTTTCACATCATTTGCCGGCATTGTTATTGAATATGCCAACCCGTCATAATAATTCATACTGACCAGAGAAGCGTAGCCTAATTGATCAAGCCCGCTGTATGTGATTCTGTCCACCTCATATCCATCATACATATAAACTTGAAAATTAACATTTTGTCCCGGTTTGTATTCTCCGTTTCCTATCAAACTGTAAACTCCAGGACCATCTGTTTGAATTGAGAGAGAATAAAATTGGGGTTCTGTGATTTTTCCGGTTGTTGCAATCACTTTTTTCGTTGTCGGAACAGTTTTTCTGGTTGTTGGAATGTAAATATGTTCATTAATCGGCGATGTCACAGAATCAATGTTGTTTTCCGTACTGTGAACATGTTGAGTTGTGAAAGAATCCGACGGTTCAATGATCGAAAAAGTTTCTGCGATGTTTTTTGATTGAAATTCATGAATACTTTCTGATTCCAAAACGGAAGACGATAAAGCAACATCGGAAGAGAAATTTACGGACGCATTTGCTTTGCCGATTTCAAAGAAGTATTTCATAACAACACCTCCGGTAATCAGTACAAAAACAAACAATGAAACCAAACCGATAATGAGGGATTTTTTGGGACTGTGACCCGAACCTTTGGGATAATCATCCTTCAAAAAATCTTCATCAAACGGCAGATCATTTTTTAAGGAATTCGGTTTTACATTATTTTGAAAATCATAATCGTCAGCGTTATTATTGTGTTTCAAAAAAATCACCCCATAAACCCATATTATATAGTATATTAACATCGATTAGACAAAAAGTCTATATATTTTTAAATATTTCGAAATTATAAATATTTGTTTTAAAAATTTGTATTTATCCATTGACTTGTATCAATTATTGTAATAATATTTAAATATATGCAGGTATTTTGTATAAATAACACAAAATAGCGATTTTCAGGAAAGGAGATATAAGTTTTTACTTATAACGTGAATAAAAATCTCATGGTCTCATCCTACAGCAAGTGAAGCGGAAGAATATTATTCTTACTACAAAAGAAGATACAATGAAGCTGCCATCCAGAAAAAGGCTTCTGAGAATAAGGAAGAAAACTATCGTTCTCAGAAAAACAGCAACAAAGCGCAAATCAAAAATATGAAATCTCAGAAAATTAATTTTGAAAAAAGAATTGAAGATATTGAAAAAATCATAAAAATGCTTGAAGGCGGAAGCTTTGTTTTTAATGATGTTCCGGAAAAAATCTCAAAGGCAAATTCGAAACTTAATAATGTCGGGGAAAGCTATTTGAAAAGCATTAAAGTTTCGGACGGAGGCTCAAAAGCAAGTTTTGAAGGTGCATTCAGCATTAAATCCGTGCAAGCTGATTCGTATTCTGCGGCGGCTCTTCAGCAACTGAAAAAAGAAAAAATGAGAGTTGAACAAGAAATAAATAATATGAGCAAAAAAATCAATTCATTGACAGCATCAATAGATGAGTTGAACAAAAAAATCAATTCTTGCAACAACCAGCAGAGAACATTGCGTTCAAATATGTTTTCATATGCTTATGAAATGAATCATTTTAAAAGATTTATGGACTAAAATTCAATTTGAAAGGAGGCAGGGTTTGTGCGTATTGAAATCAACGCCGGAGGACTTGGCGGGAGTTTGGCAATATCGGATTTTCAAAGCGATATGTCAAAATTCATAACAAATGTTGATAATGTTATATCGAGTTTTAAAACAGTAAAAAACGAAATATACGATGTAAACGGCGGAACAAATAATCTTCAGGAAGCCCTGGATAATGTAGAGGCAAGAATAAACCTCGAAAAAACAAGGAAAGAAGCTGCACAGAAAGTACAGAAAAAAGCAGATGATTTTCTTGACCTGGTTGTCCGCATTGATAAAAAAGTAGCAGAAGAAGTCAATAAAAACAAAGAAGCTTTCTATAAAACCAATCCCTGGCTTCGCCCGCCAACATCCGTTGACCCCGATAAGGTGTGGTATGAACAGGCTTGGGATTGGCTTTGCGGAACAGCAAAAGAAATTGCAAAAGATATTAAAGCTGCGTGGGAATGGACAAAGGACACCTTAAAAAAGGCTTGGGACGGTTTAGTTGCTTTCTATAACACTAATATTGGTAAGATTGTATTAGGTATTGTTGCAATTGTAATAGGTGCAATTGTTTGTGTTGCAATAGGTGCAACAAGTCTGGCTGCATTGGGATCGATGATTCTTTTGGGACTTAAATCGACTATCGTTTCTGCAGCAATATCTGCAGGGTTTGCAGCTACAGTAACACTAGCTAATTCGATTATTTTGAAAAAGAATACCGATGAGACAATTAAAGATGTTTTAATTTCCGCATGGGACGGTTTTGCCGGTGGCTTTTTTTGGGGTGGTTTGTTTAGCGGTGGTGCATTTGTTCTTAGCGGTGGAATGAAATATTTGTTTAATAAACATCAACTTCCTAAAAGCGGTCACCAAGTAGGTCCATTTAAGTTTTTTTCACCTGATAATCCTCAAAGATATGCTCAGCCTGGAGGAACGTTGTTTAAATACAAAAATTTCCATATTGATGTTCGTGCACCATTTGATTTGGCTAAGCCAGCAGAGTGGAAGACGATTATTCATTATCATTTATTCGGAGGCAATGATCACATACCAATAAATTGGATTTTAGGTCTTGTTTTGGGAGAAGAATATGCCAAGAAAAATTAAAATTTGTCAAAAAATATGCTGCTTAAGATAAGCTTTATTAATTAAGATTAAGGAGGTCAATATGTCAGAAATAATAAAAATAAAGACGCTGATAAAAGAGTTATTGGCAAATGCAGAAACGGCTTTTTCTAATCAGCAATACAGCGTTGCATTGGAGTGGTATGAAAAAGCTTACAAAGAAAATCCACAGGATATTTATGTGCTTTCCAGAATGGGAGCGATTTGCGTATCACTCGGAGTTTTTGAAAAAGCACTTAAATATTTCGGGGAAGCAAATGAAATAGACCCTTCCAACGGTGATAATTCGTTCAACTACGGAAACGCTCTGTTTTTTAATCAGAAATACAGCGAAGCATTCAAATATTATGTTGAGGCAGAGAAAAAAGGCTGCAGCGAAGATGTGTTGCCCAGACTTTATTATCAGATGGCGATGCTTTGCAGCTTGCGTCAGGATATAAAATCTGCTCTTACATACTTCGAAAAGAGCGAAGACAGCGACAAGAGCGGAATGATAGGTATGACACCTGACCTGATTTCCGAAAAACTCAAGCTTTATATGGTTGCGCAGGATTATACAAATGCAGAAAAATGTGCTGCTCAACTGGTTGCAATCTCTCCGAAGGAATTCAAAAATTATATTATTTTCTACAGCATTCTGATGGCACATAAAGATTTTGCAACTGCAGAAAAAGTGCTTGACGGAGCTGAAAAATATGCTGATTTAACAGAGGAAGACCGTTCTACACTTGTTCTTCAGAAGACAGCGCTTTTAGGTGCCATGGCTGATGAAGACGAAGAAAGATTTTCTGAATACTGCAACAAAGCAATAGAGATTCTGGAATCGGCATCAGAGTCGACTGTTTCCAGGGAAACAAAGGCACAGCTTCTGTTAACTCTTGCAGAAATGAATCTTAAAACCGAGCAATATGCAAAGTGCATATTGGTGCTTCATAAAGTTCTTAAACTGGATGATTCTTTGTTTGATTCTTCGGAAGGAAATGAGGAAATCACGTATGTTGAAGATGAGCTCACAGAGGACGAGATTGAAGAACAGATTATTGCCGATATAGAATTTATCGAAGAAAAAATATACACAGGAGAACTTGATGATGATTTAGGCACAGAGGCAGAGCTTGAATATGACGAAGACGGTTATCCTGTTTATGCTTATGATAACAATGATAGGTTTTCCGATTATGTTGTAATAAACAAACCCGAAAAAGCTGAAAAAGCAGCCGAAGAGGATAGCGACGAAAGTTTTTCACTTTCTGTTGACATTAAAGAGAAGGTATATTTTACATTCGTTTCTTGTTTTATTGCCAAAGATGATTTTGAAAACGCCGGCAAAGTTGCATCGGTCTTAAAACACAGCTCGAATAAGTATTATTCTTATTTTGCCCGATATACTGAAGCGCTCTGTGCAGGAAAGATTTCTCCTCATTCTCAGGAAACGGAACGCAAATATGCAGAAACCATCTCTTATTTCAGAAACAAGGGCTTTGAAGACCCAAAAGATTCCATCGCGGTTGTGTTCAGAGCACGTCTTTATGCAGAACAAGGTAAATACGGTAAAGCAGTTGAGATTTCCAACCTTTTAACCGAAGAAGACCGTAATGCGGTGCTGAAATATATCGAACAGTGCAAGGCTTGACAGTTCTTAAACTGAAGGACGGTGGTGATGCTGAATGGGAATATTTGATGATGATATCGTGTTGGACGAAGCGGCATTCGACAAGGCAATAACAGAGTTTGCGTCCCTCGGGAACAAACTTGGCAGTTTGCAGAAAGATATCGAAGAAATGGTTAACACTCTGAAATACGGTTTCGATACACCGGCAGGCAAAAAATTTATCAAGTCGTGTGAAGATAATCTTTTTGAACCGATGAGGGATCAACAGCTGGTTATTAATCATATTTCGGAGACCTTGCAAAAATCGAAGCAATTATATTCAACAGTATTTGAAGAATACGAAAGTTTACAAAGTGCAATCAACAGTTCAAAACAATAATTTTAAAAAGGAGAATATATTATGGATTCAATACTCACTCACGCAATTATCAAAGAGGCAACAGCTGCGGTAGATACATATGTTGCATCCGCTACCCAACTTTACGGAGATCTTGAAGGTGTAATGAACACATTGACAAGCTCGAATTTTATTGGCGATGCTTCAACCGGATATAATGTGTTTTTCACTAAAAATGTAAAGCCCGCATTAACCGATAACCTTACCAATGCTCAGGGTTCATTGGCAGCAAGCATAAAAGACATTCTCAGAAGCATTGAAGAGCAGCTTCTTGATAATGTTGACCCCAAGCTTGGTGAAAACAATCAGAATCCCGGTGCGGCACAATAATTAATATAAAGGAGAAATAATAATGGCTGATATAGTTTTTAAATATGCTGAAATGAGAAAAGCAGTTGAGGAAATCAAGGAAATAGCTCAGAAATACAAAACCGCAGCAACCAACCTGGAAACAAATTATCTTGAGGCAACAAGAGGCTGGAGCGGCGAAAGCAAAAATAAGATGGATCAGTTCATTTCAGAAGCAGCTATGGGATATATGAGAGATACTGTTCCCCAGCTTCTTGAAGCATTGGCTGAACTTCTGGCTGCAAACGCAGATCAGATGGAAAGCGCTGACCGTCAGATAGCGGATAACATTCCCACATCATTAGGATAAGAATATTTCAGCAAATTTTGGAGGAATACATATGGAAAACAAAACTTTTAAACCTCGCGATATCAATGAAGTTGAAGAGCTTTTTCGGTATGAAATGACAGATGTCATTCTGACCTTAAGAGGTGAATTTGCTACTGTTTCGGGTGAGAGTTTTGAAAATTTCACATATGACAAGGAAATACCGCAGGTGAAAGCCATAAGTATTCCTCCTGTCGAAACAAAAACATCAACGGTAGACATCGATGTTGATACTGCCGTTGATGTTGCCAAAGTTGCGCCAATCAATTTTGAACCGCAGAAAAATACTCTTCTCAAGGATCTTTGCGATAAGACCAAGTTAAATAATTTACAAACAGAAAAAACGGAATGCAATATTCAGGTGGATTATTCTTTCAATTCAGCGATTCCTGCCCTTTCAAACTTTGATGAGTTATCGGATATTTTTGCAGATAAAGAAATTGCAGTTCAACAAGATGTCAACAGCAAAAAAATATCAGAATTGCTGAGCAAAAAAGCTGTTCCAGATGCAGAAATAAATAAAGTGGAAGTCAAGCCTGCCGATATTTCCCGCCCTTCAACGCAGCATAGGTTTGAGCAAAAAATCAATAAAAAAGTCTCTGTGGCAAAAGCTCAGATTAAATCCGACTGTTTTGATTCAAAGATAAATCTCGGATCAGACTTTAAAATCGAAGATATCGAATTATCCTCAGAAACAAAAATTAACATACCCGAAACCAAAATCAAAAACTGCAATGTGGTTTTTGAAAAAAACAAAACAGATAAAAAGCATATAAATGTTCCTTTTATTCCGAAAATCAAAGAAAAGTATTCTTTTGAGACAAACAGATTAACTCCCGAAATAACATTTAACCCCATAAAAAAATTTGAATTTGAACATAATGATTATCACATAGATATAGATTCGCAGTTGCAGCCGAAGATTTTAGTTGAAACTGATATTAATGTTAATATTGCAGAAACTGTCAAATATATTCTGAATGCAGAATAAATTTTGGAGGATGTATGGAAAATAATAAGATACTGATCGGAGTACAATTTACATATTATGATAACAATTTAAAGAAACCCGATCACCTGAATATTGAATTATACACTCTTCGTGACATAACCTTTTATCAACTGTGCGAAGGAATAAAGTATGGTCTGAAGAAAAAACTGAATGAGGAAAATCTTACTCATAAAAATATATACTATAAATGTAATTCTGTTTTTCAGAATACATATGAAAATATTGCTGTTGATTCAAACAATATTACATATTTCAAAAATATAACACTTGCATCATATGACAAAAGCGTTATAAACGATGAATACAAATCAGGTCAGAGATATATCTTTAAAACATCTGATACACACAAGACTCTGTGTGACTTAGGTTTTATCACTTCAACCAAACTTATTTTTGATGAAACCGGTGTATATAATCCGATGGGAGAAATAGATATTTCTTCTGTCGTAGATGCATTCAAACCGCAGAATGATACTAAAATCCAATATCCGGAATATAACAGAAGCACAAGGATATTATATCAGTTTGACAAAACACCGGTTGATATCATTTCTCCCACTGACCCTCCTCATAAACCTGATAACAGCTTGCTTTCTATGTTGTTACCATCGCTTTTTTCAATTCTGGGATTAGCTTTGGTTCGTGCTGTTATGTCGTCTTTTGGAAGCGGTTCGGGATTGTATATGATTTTATTGAGTGTCGCAATGGTGCCTATTACTGCGTTGTCCACTTTTTTTCTGTGGAAAAGACAACAAAAGAATTATGCAGACAGTTTAAAGTCGTGGCGCAACAGATATCAGAATTACATAGATAAAACAATGTTTGATATCAGAACCAGGCAACAAAGCGAAACAAAGAAACTGAAAGATATGTATCCCGATGTTTCAACGTTAATAAAAAGCAAAGAAAACGGAGTATATTCATTAAACGAAAATATTTATTCCCGTTCTTCCCGCGATGAAGATTTTCTGAGTTTCAGAGTAGGTGTTTCTGACGATGTGGAATCATTGTTTGCAATAAACTCAGAAAACAAAAACGTGGTATTTTCCGAATCAAAATTTGATATAGTACAAGATAATAATGGTAATAACAGGGTGAGGATTCGATTAAAAGAAGAACTCACCGAAAATGAACATCATATGCAGGATTTATGCCACCTTCCCTTTGAGGTGTCAAAACAGTACCGTTATCTTAAAAATGCACCGCTTCTTTATTCGTTAAAAAATAAAGGAGCTTTAGGCGTTGTGGATTATCGCGTGGATCAGGTTATTTCCGCAGCTCATTATTTTCTGTCACGAATGATTTTTGAACTGTGCTATTATCATTCACCTGACGATCTTCAATTTATCGTATTTTTCAAGGAAGAAAATAACTGGAAGAAGATTGAGCACGAGATAAACCGGTATAAATTTATGCCGCATTTTCACGGCTTGTTTTCCGATAAATCCCAGTTTGTTTTTGATGCTCAAAGTGCAAATCTGGTAATGAGCAATCTTCTTACCTTGATGAGACGAAGAGAAGAAATGTCGACAGAGGATGCAAACATAAAAACACCCCATATAGTCTTTATTGTATATGATTGGTACGGTTTAAAAGAGCATGCATTTGCCGAGTATTTACCCAAAGTACCCGAATCGGGAAATGCTTTTTATAACAAACTTGGCTTAACTTTTGTCTTTGCAGAAAAATACAAAGAACATCTGCCGCATTATTGTGACGATATAGTCACATTTACCGGCAAAGAGTATTCCATAACTCCCAGAAATAATCAGTCGGCGAAAAAGACTTTTGAATTTGGCGACAGTTTCAATATTTCAAAAAACATTCAGAACAGTTCAGGATGGTCGGATTTTATTCGCGAATCAACGCGAACAATGAGATTTCTTTCGGCAATCCATTATTCCAGAATTGCACAAAGCGGAAAAGTTCCTTCATCGGTTACGAGTTTCGACTTAATACCTGAGCCACTTGAAAAACTTCCGGAGTATATAACAGATCTTTGGGAGAACAAATCAAAATATAAAAAGAATAAAGTTACCAAATCATTAAGCGTACCTGTCGGAAAAACAGACTCCGACACAGCTTACATAGATTTGCACGAAAAAGCAGACGGACCTCATATGCTGGTTGCAGGAACAACCGGCTCAGGTAAAACCGAAACAATAATTTCCTATTTAATAGAACTGTGTATGAGGTTTTCACCCAAAGAAGTGAACCTTTTGCTGGTCGATATGAAGGGCGGCGGATTCACAAAAAGACTGGGTATGCTGCCTCACGTGGTAGGTTCCGTAACCGATGTTGACGGAGATGAAAACGGAACCGGTTCGGAATATATGCTCAGACGTTTTCTTTTTGCTATGAAAGCAGAAATCAAGCGACGCAAAATACTTTTCAACAAATTCAAAGTTGACAGTATTGACTCATTTATATCTGCTTGTGATGATATTGAATCTCATATTGTTGAGAAAAATATACCCGAAAAAGATAAGGAAGAAATTAGAAGGATTGCAGAAGAAAAACTCTCTCATCTCTTTTTGGTTGTTGATGAGTTTACTGAACTCAAACGTTTTTCAAGCGAAAACAACGATATCGATTTTATCGGCGAGATTACCACAATAGCAAGAATCGGTCGTAGTTTAGGTTTTCATATTATTTTGATATCGCAAAACATAGAAGGTGCAATAACAGACGACATCAGAGTGAATTCAAACGCCAGATTGTGTTTGAAGGTTGCAACCAGACAAGCATCAAAAGATATGTTGGGAACAGATCTGGCAGCTTCTCCGACTATGCCTGGTCTCGGCCGTGCATATTTTATGGTAGGCACAGGCTCAAAATTTGAATATTTCCAGTCAGCTTATTCGGGAACAATTTATTCTGAATCCGATTATTATTCTGATTTGCCTATAGAGTTGACTCTTGCAAGCAAATCCGGAGTATATTCATCTTTCTACAGTTCTGTTAAAGATAACAAAAAAATAATAGAAATAAGAGAAACTCAAAAGAAAAACGGAAAATCCAAAACTCAATTGGATATTATCACAAATAAACTCGCAGAAACATTTAAATCTACGGGCGCCAAGGCTCCTCATCAGGTGTTCCAGCCCCCGCTTCCCAAAACTATTTCTTTTGAAAATGGCCATATTATAGATTTGGCTGATGAGAGAGGTTGAGTTTTATCATATGAAGTTAAAAATGGGATTATATGATTATCCGCAAGAACAAAAGCAGCCTGAATTTGAAATGGATTATTTTTTATCCAATATTGCTGTTCTGGGCGGAGTTTTGAGCGGAAAAACAACTTTTGTGAAATCGTTGTTGGTTCAGATCACCCGTGCTGTTATGCAATGTGGCTATAAAGAAAATATATACATAATAGATTTTGGCGGGAATCTGGGCGACTATGCAGATTTACCCAATGTTCGTGCGTGCTTCAACGGAAGAAACGAAGAAGATGTAAGGCGTGTGTTTAAAACCATCGATATAGAACTTGAAAAAAAAGTTGATAAGTTGAAAAATATGAATTTCAACAGATTTTTTGAGGAAAACTCCGATGAATGTCCTGCGCACACAACACTTATTATTGAAAACCTGAATTCGTTTCTTTCGGATGAAAGATATGCAGATTATCAGGACAAAATACATCAGCTGTGCCGCGACGGCATCTCAAAAGGCTTGACAGTTGTTATTTCGGCAAACGAGACAAACGGAATAGGTCGCTTGTTGCCCTGTTTTGCTCAGAAGGTTGCCTTTGATATGCCTTCTGACAGTTATTATGAAATTTTTAACACAAAAGCTTTAAAACCGATAAAAACTCCGGGCAGAGGATTGATTAACAAGGATTCTTCAGTGTTTGAATTCCAGTGCATTCTGCCGTTTGCAAAGGAAGAGTCAACATCTTTAAATCAGCTTGTCGAAAAAGCCGGAGAGCAAATCGAAAGCAGCAAATTGTTGTCATTCCCATACGTGTTAACATCGGATAATTTTGATGAATACCTTGATAAGGCTTATAAAATAAATAATGATGATATTGTTGTTGGATTGGAGTATTATCAGCATGAACCTGTGAGCATTGACATAACACGTGATCACGCTATTGCAATTTACGGAAAACGTCAGTTCGGCAAATCAAATTTATTGAGAGTAATTTTTAACAAACTTAAAGAAAAGAAATCAACAAGATTTGTTTTTCTGGATGACGGAAGAGAAGAGTTAAAAGAGTTTTACGATGGTTCAAAAGAAGGTTTATCGCACTTTTACCATACTTCAGTTGAAGATTTCAGAAACTTTTTGGCAGATTACGGATACGGAGGAACTTATAGCTCGTCACATCCGCTTAAAGGAAAAAGCGGCACTTTGGAAGAGACTCCTTTCACTGTTTTCATTTTACAGAGCAAGATGCTTTTTCTCGCAAATATGGATTCAAAAAGACTGATGGAAACTACTATTCCTGAAATGATAAGCAATGCCGAAAAAAGAAATTATCTTTTTATATTTTCAGATGTCAGAAAGTTTTCAGGTGATATGTCACACACACGTATGTCTTTTAACAACAGTATTTCTATTGCTTTTTTGCTGGATAATATAGCAGATTTCGTTTTTGGCAGAGGTCAGGATACGGTTTTCGGCGATATGGATCCGGTTGAATTAAAGGCTGAATACGCAAAATGTTCCATAGGTGACGGATATTTTTATGATGTTGCAGCTGATAAACACAAAAAAGTAAAGTTTATATATAAAGAGAAGCCGCAACAGTAAGTTGTGTTTTTATAGTTAGGAGGATCTCGATGGAAGATCAAGGTTATGTTACATTAGACACAAGATCTTTTGATTATGCTCTTTCCAAAAAAGACAGTCTGATTAAAGCTTATAATGATTTGAATAACAATTATGATGAAATTGTGAGCAATTTGCTTGCCAATTGGAAAGGCAAAGGCGCAGAAGCATTTAAAAAGGATGCGCAAACAGTGAAAACAAATATTGTCGGCATTTTTGAAATATTAAAAATTATGTGCGACACTTTAACTGATTGCAAAGCAATTTTTTCCGAATGCGATACCGCTTTAGGCGATTATAATCGCAACCCGGATTCCAACAGCAACTGATTCAAAGGGGAAGAAAAATGCAACAAATATCATTTGAAGAATACGGTCTGGCCATATTGGATTCTTCTTTTTATTATGAGCCTATCAGTTTTCATGTGTTAGAAGAACTGAAAAATGTTAAAGTTATTGTTTCAAATACGTTTGATTTTGAGGTTCAGCAATATAGTGAAATCTTACCGCAGAAATTAAAAGCATTGTATGAATCAAATATTCGATTGGTAAATGAAACCAAAAAAAGATACAATATTTCTTTTAATAAGCTCTCTCCCCGGAATTTCAGCTTTTTAAATGACGATATATGGGGTCTTATTAACTATGTAAACAACAGCGGCCATAAGTTTGTTGTTATAACAGGAAACGAGCTTTTGATTCAAAGAATTGTTTTAAATAAAATCCATGCCGATATTTTTGATTTAAACAATAATCGGGTTATCAGGCGTGAAAGCTTTGATGAACTTGAGAATTCTTTTGAATTTAAAAACTACGAATGGAGCATGCAGTTTGATGATCCTGAATCGTTGGGCGAAGGATCTGTAATGTTCACAGAAAGCGGAACTTCCCTGGTGTTAGGTGAGGAAGTTGCTTCCGGTTCGGAAGCTATTTTATACAGAGTGAAAAACAGTCCTGAAAATATTGCAAAAATTTTCAGAAAAGACAGATTTTCACCCGATAAGTATAAAAACTTAAAGAAAATCTTGAATATAAAGATGCTCAATGAACTTGACTGGGCATTGTTTCCCTCAGACATACTTTATTTTGATAAAAGCTGCAGTCAACCCGTGGGCATAATAGAAAAGTTCGCACCGAAAACACAGAGGCTGGATAATATACCGCTATACATAGGAATGGTGTCCGGATTATCTGATTCTGACAAAAAAACAAAAGTTTCAGATAACATTGATTTATGTATTAAGGTAACCAGACAAATTCTTTTGCTCAACAGTTTAGGCTTTTTTATTTCAGATTTCAATATGGGTAATTTTGCGTTGAATCCTCAAAACAGAAATAACGTTCAGATGTGGGATACTGACAGCTTTGGATTTTCACAATATTTCAGCGGTTATTGTTCCGGAGTTCCCACAACACGAGAATATGATATAAGCAAAAAGGTTGAAGCAATTGATTTTTGCAACGAATCTTTGTATTTATTTGTCTTTTTTATTCTGTCTTTAGGCGATGATCCCATAAGTCAGCATTCTCAAGGACATTTCAAATATAATAATGAAGGATACCGTGCTCTGAGCAGAAAATATTTTTTTCCAGCAAAGATTTGGGAGCTTTTTAATGAGGTTTTTAACCAAAAAAGATATCCTTCTGTGGAAATATTGCTCAGAGAGTTGATTGAGGCAAAAGCAATGTTTTGCAAAAGCCGAAAAACAAATATCACTTATAAAACCTTGATAAAACGGATAGAAAAAATGAATGCCCCAAAATCCAATACTTTCAAAAAAATTATGAAAGTTGTTGGTATTTCACTTTTAATATTCTTGATTATTCTTTTTTGCTGCATTTTTAGCTATTATTTGGGTTATTATAGCTGATGTTCATTTTTTAGAAAAAATTTTTGAATTTTATAATTTTTTGAAAGGTAATACATAATGGATTTTTTAAATACAGCCAAAAGACTGCCGATAGTATTTTGTCTTGATATTTCTCCTTCTATGGGATGGAGGGTAGGCGGAAACAGTTCATCGATTGAGTTGCTTAATGTAGCTGTTAATAATTTTATTTCGGAGATAAAGCGCGATCCCAAGGCAAGAGCTGCTGCGGAAATAGCTTTTGTTACTTTCAGCACAGAGATTAAAACTCAAATTAATTTTACTCCCGTCAGATTATTAAAAAAAGTTAAGTTTGAAACTGTAAAAGAAGGCGGCACACGAATGGCGGATGCTGTTATATGGTCGATAGATGAGATTGAGAAAAAAAGGCAGCAATATCAAAGAAGTGATATTCCTTATTTTGCACCTTTCCTTGTGTTGGTAACTGACGGAAACCCTGATGATAATGACGATAAAGAACGCTTAGAGGAGGCAGTTTCACTTGTCAGAAAACACTGTGATTCTCATGTTGGTGCCTCTGAAGTTGTTGTCCCTTTCATTGTTGGAGTCGGAGACCGTGTGGATGAAAAAACACTTAAAGATTTTTCTGCAGGTTTTGTTGATGGGTATTTTCCTATAAGAGGTATTGCAGAACAAGCCCAATCCAAGTTTCAAGAAGTTTTCAAGCTTATTGGTAACAGTGCCCACATAAGCGTTCATTTGAACAGACAGAAAATAATACCTGCCATAATGGCACAAATGAGAGATTCGCTTGACGATATCGTAGGCGAGTGCTGAAAACCTCAAGCCGATCTTTTGGAGTGTTTTATATGAATAAGTGGAAATACATATCTGCTTTTCGGCAAGGTTTATCTCATATATCAAAAGAAATCGAATGTCAGGACTATGTTTTAATAAAAGAAACAGAAGAATTATTGATTGCAGCGTTGTCAGACGGTTTGGGGTCTCTTGATAACTCTCAGATTGCCTCTCGGCTGGCTGTTGAAAAAACCTGTGAATTTTTATTGAACAACCCCTCACTTGGTTTCGAAAATAATGAGGAAGAAACCGTTTCGCTGAAAGAAAAACTAATTACAGATATTGTCAATTGCATTAAAGAAGAGGCCGACAGACTGGAACTGGATATTGACACAATGGATTGTACCCTGTGCTTTGTTTGTGTTTCCAAAAAAGAAAATCAAGCTGTTGTCGGATGTTTGGGAGATAGTGCTGTTTGCGTTATAAAAAAAGAAGAGCCTGTTGTTATTAATAACAGTGATGTTTCTGCTAACGGAACTCATGCAATATTGGATGATGATGCCGTTGACTGTTTGCTTGTTTCGCAACTTGACATTGATAATGACGATATTCTTGGTTTTATCATTACGTCAGACGGACTGGAAACTGAAATTTTCACCAAAGGGAATCCCTATATAATCAAAAAAGCGGAAGAATACTTTAATCTTCTTAATTCAGATAAAAGCTCTGTTTTGCTTGAAAATAAAATAAAGCAGTTGGTTGATAAAAAGGGATATATATTTGATGATGACATCAGTCTGGCGATATTAAGCAGAACAGAGGATAATGTTATTTTTGATGATGATATCACCTGGTTGTGCAGATGCGGACACAGAAATGAGATATACGAAACATATTGTTCAAATTGCTCTCTGGATTTTCTGGAGCTTTACGGTGATTTGGATTTCAAAGAGAAGGGCGGAAAGTTTGTTTTTTTCAAAAAAACGAATAAAAATCCAGAAGAAGAAAAAAAAATAATCGGTTCAGAAAATCCGGAAGAAGAAAACACAGGCGCAAATAACAGCCCGGCTCAGGAGCAAAAACCAAACGCTGCAGATATTGCTTCGATAAAACCCGAAGAATGTTGTCCCAAAAATCCAATCAGGCTGTTGGCTGTTTTGTCGTGCCTTTTCTGCATTCTTTTAGCGGTAGTAATCGGAGTGAAATACAGAAACGAATCAATCAACACGGAAAACAAACCGACTAAAATTACGCAGACACTTTCTGATAATGATAAAATGGAATATTCTTTGTATACGGTACACACAACCCAATCTGAAAGTTCTGTTAAAGAATCCGAAAATAAAGTTAGTGTTGAAAATGTTTCGGTTAATCGGAACGACGTTGTGCTTGAGTCATTAACATCTGCAATAGAATCAAATCCAGAAACAACCTCGGCAAAGTCCGCGCCCGTTCAACTGCAGACGAAAGTTGATGCCGTGTCAGAAAGCACAACTCTTTCATCCGTGAATTACGGTATGTTTGTTATTACCGAAGATATTCCTCTTAAAGAAATGCCAGGCATAGACAGCAAGGTTATCGGAATGCTTTCCAAGGAAGAAACTGTTAAAATGATCAGTATGCATACGGTTTTTGAAGATGAAAACGGTTGGATAGAGGTTGAAACATCCAACGGTCAAAAAGGTTGGATAAATGAAGACAATGCAAAAATAATTAATAAATAATTGTTTGTAATCAAAAGGATGCTTCCATGAGTTATATTTTATAATGAAACATCCCGATTATTATTTATCCATATACACAAAAGCATGTTTCGAAATTATAATAATGTTTTTTTAAAAGATGTTACAAATATGCTTTTGGCTTGTTGAAGCATTTAGCAAACTTTCAAGCCTATAACACGCTATTTTTTAGGAGTTGTCTTATCAAGACAACTCCTTTTATGTTCAACCGTTGACTTTTTTGAATTCAGTCGTTTCTCTAATTCCAGCAGTGCGGAAATGTAGTTTTCTGACTGTGTCAATGTTGTCTGTAACGGGTCGCCTTCGCGGATACGCATGGTGCGGCGGATTTCCTTGGGGATAACGACCCTTCCGAGGTCGTCAATTCTTCTGACAATACCTGTGGCTTTCATTTTATATCTTTCTCCTTTTTCAGACAAATCTTGATGTTATTGTCTGCAAAAGGATAGGATTTATACTTGTACTTTCAGTTTTCTGCGTTTTTCGCAAATTCATTATATTATGGTATAATATCTATCACAACAAAAAGCAAGGTATTGTTCGATAAAAACGGATTTTACGGTAAAACTGTCAGTATATGTTCTGAAACATAAAATGTTCATAGAAACAAGAATTTCTTCAAATTAAGTTTTGCCTTTAAATCCTTTCGGTGAGTAAAAGCTGTTTGCAAATACCGTTTTGCGTCATAAACTGCAATGATTATTGATAACTTTCCGTAAGTGTGCTACAATAAATCTGCATTCTATAATTCAAACGGAGATTTTTATGACAGCATTGCTTATTGTTATTTACATAGCGTTTGTTTCGCTCGGATTTCCCGATTCGCTTTTCGGTGTTACATGGCCCGTTGTTCACGTTGAATTCGGCTTGCCTGAAAACTTTGGTTCAGTTTACAGCATCGTTACAGCTGTTTCTACGGGCGGTATCGCATTCATTGCAGGTCCGCTTCTGCGAAAATTCGGTACGGGCAGAGTGACGTTTTTCTCAACTCTCCTCACCGCACTCGGACTTCTCGGCATCAGTTTTTCACCGAACATCGTTGTGATGATGCTCTGCACTATCATTATGGGCTACGGCGCAGGTGCGATTGATACGGGTCTCAACAACTTCGTTTCGCTTCACTATAAGGCAAAGCATATGAACTGGCTTCACTGCTGCTGGGGTCTCGGAGTTACAATCAGCCCGATGATAATGTCCGCATTTCTCGGCGGTGACAGCACCTGGCGAAACGGCTACAGAATTGTTGCACTTCTTCAGTTTGCAATTGCCCTTATTATTCTTGCAAGCCTCAAAAAGTGGAACGTTCAGCCGAAAAAAGTTGCCGAAACCGAAGAAACACAGAAAGAAATGCCGAAGAAAAGCTTTTTTGATTTGCTGAAAGAAAAGGGAATGGTAACGAGCATTCTCTCGCTCGGACTTTACTGCGCAGGCGAATTCACAATAGGCACCTGGGGGGCAACCTATGCGGTCAATGTTCTTGCGGTTTCACCCGACGAAGCCGCAAAATGGATTTCTCTCTACTTCGGCGGAATTATGCTCAGCAGAATCATTGCAGGCTTCTTATCAGAAAAACTCTCCGACAACACACTCATAAAGGGCGGTATGGCGCTTGCGGCAGCAGGAATGGTTGTCCTTCTTCTGCCCGTCGGCAAAACCGCACTTGTCGGTCTGTTTTTAATCGGTATGGGCTACGGTCCCGTATTCCCGAGTGTGCTTCACAGCGTACCTGCGAGATTCGGCACGGATTACTCGGCTGACATTACGGGCTACCATATGAGCGGTGCCTACGGCATCGGCTTTGCAATTCAGTTTGCATACGGATATATCGCCTCCGCAACAACGTTTGCAATAACTCCGTTTATTCTTCTTGCTCTTGGACTCGGAGTAATCGGAGCAACGGTTGTGACGTTAAAAAAGCTGAAAAATAAAGTGTAACGAAAAGCAGGAGAAATCTGAATGAACAAGATAAGATTCTCTGCAAATGAATATAAAATTTACGGCTTTGAAAAGCACAGCATTGAATGGTAACGTTTGATTAACAAATATTGAACCGCAAGAGAAACACATAATATTTAAACGGAGTTAATTATGAAATCAAAGAAAGCAGTCGCTTTAATTCTTTGCGTATCGATGCTTATTGCTTCGTACGTTGTCCCCTCATATGCAACAAACGGAACAATTGCAGGTACGCCTGCAATAATAAATATTGCCGAAGAGATTACGGGCATAGTTGTAAATTATTTTGCAAAGTTAATCAACAAAATCGCAGGAACAGACGATACCAACATACACTCTGCAACGGTAAATCCGCATTCGTGGATTGAATACGACGGCAAGCCGATTGAAAATCCCTGCGTTCTGGGACGGCGGAATAAAAACGGGAACAGTCGGAAGCCTTGTTCCCAACGGAAGCTATACATATCAATGGTTTGACCCGATAAACGGTGAATACTCCGAAGAATATGAATTCACCGCCTCAGGATTCGGCACATATATTATCGGTGACAGACCGCAGGCAACCGATATGGCTATGCTCATCCGTGCCGTTGATTGATTTTATAAGGTAATATTATCATTACGGACAGTATTTTTAATGATCATCTGTGTTGACAGTTTCAGTCGTTGGATTTATAATCAAAAAAACATAAAATATTCAGAGGTGTAATATGGCAACTTTAAAACTTATTTTAGCCTTTTTCCTTTCACTGATTCAGATTCTTTCACCCGTAGCAGCACTTGTCGTGAATTTCGGCGAAAGCAATTTCTTTGCCGAGTGGTCGGCAAAGGACAAATTCACTGCAGATTATTGCGCGGAAATCGAAAAGAATCCGGACGAAGATTTCATCATCCTCAATCTTGCCGACATTCAGCTTAAAGATGATCTGGTTTATGAGGATGAGGGCGAGAAAACAGCAGAAATGATTGACAGCCTTGTCAAAGAAACCGAACCTGACCTTATTACTCTGACGGGTGATAATGCTTGGGGTACAATAGCATATATCAAGCTTATCCATCAGATTGATTCTTACGGAATTCCTTGGGCACCCGTTATGGGCAACCATGACGGTCAGAGCTGTATAAGTGAATTCTGGGCAGCTCATCTTCTCTTCAAGGCCGAAAATTGCCTTTTTGAGTTTGGCCCCGAAAATATGGGCTACGGCAACTATATCATAAACATTACCGAAAACGGAAAAATTATCCACACACTTTTTATGGTTGATACTCATAATAATGCGGAATTCACTCTTGAAGACGGCTCAACGGTAAGCGGTTATGACCATCTCTGGGATAACCAGATTGAGTGGTACAAGTGGGCTGTTAACGGAATCTCCAAAATTGAGGGCAAAACTGTAGAAAGTTCGGTATTTTTACATATTCCTGTTTGTGAATACAAAGACGCATGGATAAAAGCCTATGGCAGCAATGAGCTCGGAACTCTTGCTCCCGAGCTTGCGCCCGATGCAATCGGTATTTACGGTGAAGAAGTATGCTCTTCACCCGTAAATAACGGATTCTTTGATGTTTGCAAAGAACTCGGAAGCACAAAAAATATTTTTGCAGGCCACGATCACGCAAATAATTTTCAGATTTATTACGAGGGAATCCGACTTAACTATATGCTCAAAACAGGATACGGAGCTTATTACACAGACGGTCTTATGGGCGGAACAGTAATTTCGGTCAGCTCCGACGGCGCGGCATATGCAGAGCATATCTATATGTAAGTTAACCGCACCAAACTTTAAATAAACGTAACAAGCCCGCAGGCGTAAACCGCGGGCTTTCAGTCTGTTTTTTCAAAATACATAGTATATGGAAGTATGTTGAAATTTGTGATACCGGTGTGATATAATCAATTTTATTAAAGAATTCAAGAGGAGAATATTTATGAACATACTTGTAATAGACGGTCAGGGCGGTCAGCTCGGAGGACAGATAATAAAAACGATTATCAGCAAATATCCCGATATTGATTTAACCGCAGTCGGCACAAATTCCGCTGCAACAACCGCAATGGTCAAGGCAGGTGCAAAAAAAGCGGCAACCGGTGAAAATCCCATAATTGTTGCCTGCAGAAAGGCTGATGTTATCATAGGACCCATCGGAATCGTAATTGCCGATGCTTTGCTTGGTGAAATCACGCCCGAAGCAGCCAAGGCCGTCGGTCAGAGCAACGCCGTGCGCATTCTTATTCCGATAAACAAGTGTGAGAATCTTGTTGCAGGTGTTGCAAAGCAGACACTCTCCGTGCTGATTGAAGATGCGCTGTCGAAGCTTGAAGAAATTATAAATAACCGTTTGAAATTGAGCTCATCAATATCGCGGTGACAGTATTCTTCAAGCCGTTTTCTGAAAACCTTGCAGCAAAGCTCACAGTAACATTCCCCGCTGTATTCATTTGAAATATGCCGCATTTTCACAGCGGGATGGTTTTTCTCCTTTTTCAGATTAAAATGACCCGAACCATATTATGGCCGGGTCATTAAATATATCTTAAAGTTCGATTTCAAGGCATGAATATCCGAGAAGCTTGTTGCTCACGCTGTCGGGCTGGTGTCCGCCGATATAAAGAGTAATCTTTCCGTCGGGGTCAACTCTTTCGCCGTCCGTTGTAACCGCTTTAATCCAGTAGCGGTCAATATCAAGAGTAACCTCTTTCTTTTCGCCTGCTTCAAGAGGAACGTTTCTGAGTGAGCAAAGCTGCCGATGCGGAGTTGCAACACGGCTGTCGGTGTATGCGGCATAAACCTGAACAATCTCCTTGCCTGCAATACCGCCTGCGTTTTCAACCTCTGCGCTTACGGTAATTCTTTCACCGTCTGCCGAAACAAGCTTTGCGTTATCATATTTATAGTTTGTGTATGAAAGACCGAAGCCGAAGGGATAAAGTGCATCGCCGTCAATGTATCTGTAGGTTCTGCCCCTCATATTATAATCTTCAAAATCAGGTATATCGTGGTCACCCTTGTAAATTGTGACGGGAAGCTTTGCGGAAGGATTTGCATCGCCTGCAAG
Source organism: Acutalibacteraceae bacterium (assembly GCA_045588975.1). GTDB lineage: Bacteria > Bacillota > Clostridia > Oscillospirales > Acutalibacteraceae > CAG-177. Next base: position 24,256 of record JAZNFD010000291.1, read on the forward strand.
AATGTTTGCAATTGCAAGTCCGCCCATCGAGCCGGGATACCATGCGTGGATAACGGCTTTTGCGTGGTTTCTTACTTTTTCACCGACGTCAATCGAGCTTCCGCAGAGAAGTACAACAACAACATTTTCGCAAACATCGCAGACTGCCTCTGCAAGCTTCTGCTGAGTTGCGGGAAGAAAGAGCGAGCATTTGTCGCCGCAGGCAGTATACTCATTATCGAAGCCGGTGTCCTCACCTTCAACCGAGCGGTCAAGACCAAGCGCAAGGACAGTTATATCCGCTTGTGATGCAGCGGCAACACCGTCGCTTATCATATTCTGAAATCCGCTCCAGTGGTTGAGAGATTCATCGCAGTAGTTACAGCCCCTCTCAACGCTGATTTCGGCATTGCCGAACACCCTTCTGATGCCGTCGGCAACGGTCACATATTCGGAAGCGTAGCCGTTGTAGTTGCCTTCAAGTGCGGTAACGGAAAGCGAATTCGGACCGACAACCGCAATTCTTTTGTTTGATTTTTTATCAAGAGGGAGGAAGCCGTCCTTATTTTCAAGAAGAACTATGCACTGCTCTGCCGTTTCAAGATTGAGTGCTTTATGCTCCTTGCTGTCAAGCTTATCAAAGCCGATATCCGAATAAGGTCTTACCTCTTCAAATTCGCCGAGAAGATAACGGATTGTGAAAAGATTTTCAGCCGCTGCGGTAACTTCATCCTCGGTGATTAAATCCTGCTCATATGCATCGATAAGTGCGTCATATGTTTCGCCGCAGTTGAGGTCGCAGGTGCTTTTGAGTGCGGCTGCCGCGGCTTCTGCCTTTGTTTCGACAAATTTGTGGAATTTATAGATATCCTTGAGTGCACCGCAGTCGGAAACAACATAGCCGTCAAAATTCCATTGCTTGCGGAGTATCTGCGAAATCAGATATGAATGAGAACAGCAAGGCTCGCCGTTTAATCGGTTGTATGCACCCATAACCCCCGAAACGCCTGCTTTGACCGTTTTTTCAAACGCAGGAAGATATGTTTCCCACATATCGTGCATATCAACAACCGCATTAAATCCGTGTCTGTTTTTTTCGGGACCCGAATGAACCGCAAAATGCTTTGAGCAGGCTGTTGCTTTGAGAAATTCACCGTTACCCTGAATTCCGTTGATATAGGAAATTGCCAGTTCCGAGGTGAGGAAAGGGTCTTCGCCGAAGGTTTCCTGACCTCTGCCCCAACGGGGGTCTCTGAAAATGTTGATGTTCGGTGCCCAGAAGGTGATTCCCTTAAAAATGTCACGGTCGCCGTATTTAATATGCCTGTTGTATTTTGCTCTGCCCTCTGTTGAAATAACATCGGCAACCTTTCCGACGAGTTCGGGGTCAAAGGTTGATGCCATGGCGATAGCGTGAGGAAAAACGGTAGCCGTACCTGCGCCGTGAATGCCGTGCGAGCTTTCGTTCCACCAGTTGTATTCTTCTATACCCAGTCTTTCTATTGCGGGGGCATTATACACCAGCTGAGAAATTTTTTCTTCAACTGTCATTTTTGCAACAAGCTGCTTGGCTCTTTGTCTGGCGGCTTCTTTTGTCATACAAGAACCTCCGGTAATATAAGTGTAAATTTACGGATTTTCTCTTTTTACAAGCTCATTAAGAACAGAAACGGTTGTTGAACCCGCTGTGCTTCCGGCTGAAAGCATCTCTTCATAATGTCTGTGATACGGACCGAAAATCTTATCGGCACCGTCTGCATCCCAAATTACATCCGTGATAAAGTGTGCGAAATCGTTATCCGGCAGAATATAGCCTATTGCATCGTTGCAAAGACCCATAACAAGAACGGTTTTTCCCTCGGGAATAAGCGTTGCGGTTGCTTCACAAGTCCATTCCGTACCGCAGTATGAGTCTTCTGCAGTAACAATATTACCGTAAATAAGCTGAGGAACAATTTCGCCCGGTGCGGTCAGCAAAACAATATCTTTTCCTATTTCTATGTAACCTGCTTCCGTGATAATCGAATAGCCGGTTTTGCTTGAAGAATCTTCTGCTGTTGTCGTGCCGATAAAGCCTTCCGTTGCGCCGTAACCGAAAAGACCGGTTTCAAGGTTGACGGCATACTCGGTCATCCTGACATTGAGAATCGGCTCGATTTCTTTTGCATTATTCTGAGCTTCCAATATAAGCCTTGCGTATTCATAGCCGAAGACAATGGCTGTCTTGTAATCTTCTGCGGTGGGATTAACGGCGATTTTCGCATCAACCTCACCAACGGTTGATGTCGGAACATCTGCCCATTTGTTGGCGGAAACAGGTGCCTGTGCACCCTGAATGAACATAAAATTCATACCCGCACCGTTGATTTTTTCTTCCATAAATGCAGGAAAGTCTGCGGAAAGGAGCTTTGTGGTTTCGTCAACAATAGTGGGATGCGCACCTATATTTGTAAAAATCGTTGCTGCGGAATTTTTGTTATCGGGAACAAACTTGAAGCAGGCAAACAAATGCTGATAGCCTTCTGTGTAATATCTCTTGTTAACGAGATACGGATATTCGTCCTCGGTATACAGACCGTGCTCTTCATCTTTGCCCATACCTGCTGTTTCAAAATAATAGAGCGAGCCTGTTTCCGTGTTTGTATATGCCTCAACGATTGCATCTGCGGTGCGGTCAATCATTATTTCAAGGAATTCATGGTCAACCGATCTGTCTGCTCCGCCGAAGAAGCTCTTGAGAATCTTAAGCAGCAAATCAAGACCTATGCCCTGGGTGTCAATAACCGTATGGCAATGTGTTGCATTTATGTTGATGGCATTGATATCGCT
>JAZNFD010000292.1:0-4062 GCA_045588975.1 Acutalibacteraceae bacterium
GTACCGATATTCTGACCCATAATGATGGGAAGAGCTATTCCGTAAGTAATTCCGCCCGTGAGCGAAAGTGCCTGAAGAATCGCAACAGATGCAGCGGAGCTTTGAATAATGCCGGTAAATACCGCACCGACAAGCACTGAAAGAAGCGGGTTTTTGAAATATGTGAGAACGCTTGCGAATTCGGGCATCTCTCCGAGAGGCTCCATTGCGTCTGACATAAGATTCATACCGAACATAAGCACCGCGAAGCCGATGAGAACGTTACCCGCACTTTTCTGCTTCTGCTTTTTGCCGACCATAATAAGAATTATGCCGACAAGAGCAAAAATCGGTGAAAAGTTGGCAGGCTTGAGAAGATTGATCCAAACAACGTCACTGTCAATACCCGCAAGGCTGAGAATCCACGCGGTAAGAGTTGTTCCGATATTTGAACCCATAAGCACGCCGATGGTCTGACCAAATTCGAGTATACCCGAGTTAACAAGACCGACAAGCATAACCGTAACAGCTGATGATGACTGAACGGCAATAGTCATTCCTGCACCGAAAAGCATAGCGATAAACTTGTTTTTTGTCACCTTGCCGAGGTTGGCATTGAGCTTTCCTCCCGATGATTTTTCAAGTCCGTCGGACATAATGCTCATTCCGTAAAGGAAAAACGCAAGTCCTCCGAAAAGAGTGATTACCGAAAAAATATCCATTTAAACTACCCCTTTCGAGTGTAGAATTCAAATCATATTAATTTTACCACTATCCGACAAATTTTTAAATATTTTTATCTGCATTAAGCAAAAACAGTCAAATGTTTAATTGACATTTAACAGACATAGGAATAGAATATATATACAAAATTATCAAAACGGGTGGAATTATGAAAAAGATTACGGCAATTATTTTAGCAATGCTTATGTTACTCACCTTTGCATCCTGCAAAGACAATACCAACGTTGAAACAACAACAAAACCGCTGATTGAAAACGAGGTTACACAAGTTGAAACCGACATTCAATCCGAAAGCGAAACGGATTCTCAGCAGACTGCACTCCCCGAATCAGAATCAACAACCGTTGCAGAAACCAAGATAACGGTTGAAAACACTCCCGCGGAAACCGACCCATCCAAATGGACCGATGAAGAAATCGTCACTTTCTATAAAGCCGCGGCAATCAGGAGCAAAACGAAAGTCAAATCAACGGAACACAAAAATCTTGACGAGATGGTAGTCAATGAAGGCGACGGACTTCTCGGCACTCTCGTTAAAATGGTAACACCCTTCCTCGTAAGCGCACTTGAAGACAGCCAGGTTGAATTTGACGGTATCACGGGCGGCTACGAAAACCTCGGAGTTTCAGATGCCAAAACCATAAAAGCATATAAAAGCGGCGAATACACCGTTATCGAAATGACAATGAAAGATCAGACAGACGGAGTTCACGCCGACAGATACAGCGGCACCGTCGGTCACGCAATATCGGTTGTCGGTGATATTTCATCGGTTGAAGAGGCTCTTCCGATGCTCGAAATCGGTTTTGAGGAAGCTGATATCAAGCTTCACTATAAAAACGCTGAACTTAAAGTTAAAATCAACAAAGACGGAATAATCGAAAAGGGTACATGGTCATACGATATTTATATCACCGCCGCTAATCTTTATGTAGGCGGAAGACGACTCCCCCTTTCGGCAACCGTTGAAAGCGCTTACGGTTCAGTCGGCTACACAATCACAGTCGGCGGCGGATTTTAATTCACAATCAAAAAACGGCTTGCAGTTCATCAACCGAGCTGCAAGCCGTTCTTCTGTTTTTATTTGATTTCAGTAATTGTTCCCGCATTATAAGTCCACGGTTCGAATCCCGTTTGATATGCGGGGCTGTTATCAGCAAGAGTGAAATCTCTGTTTTCGGGGTTTCTGAATAACGGGTCGGCATAAACGGCGTTATTATAATAGCCTTGTGCGGTCATCATTACAAGATTCTTTCTTTCAAAAAGACTCATCGATCGACCCGAATATACATTGCCGCCGTTTTTATAGTCCCAATAAAGATTGCTGTCATCAACAAACCAGTCGCTTTCAGTGTTGAATGCATAAATCTGTGCGTCCTCAACAACCAGAATATTGTTGGTAAGAGTAAGCGAATTGTGTTCCTCGTGCCTTGTCACTATGAATGCACCGTCTCCGCCGAAGGCAAAAATATTGTTTTTTATCATATTATCTTTGCCGTAATGCTGATGGAATGTCTGCGATGAGCAGTCGTAAACAAGATTCTTCTCAACAAGAATTCCGCTTGAACCCTCGTCAAGATAGATACCCCATCCGCCGTAGCCGTATTCGCCTCCGTAACAGCCGACATTGTAAATCACATTTCCCGAAATAACCGTATCAGGCTGAATTCCGAGAGTGTATATGCCGCCCATATCGGAAAGCCAACCGTTACCGATATTGTAAATGAGGTTGTTGCTGATGTTGATATTGTTGGTCGGATTATCCGTATATCCCCAGTTCCAGCCTACCGAGATGCCGGTATACCAGCCGTCATGGATTTCGTTATGCGTGAGGTCACAGTCAATCGCGTGGGTAAGAAGAATGCCGATTGCGTTATTGAAAATTCTGCCGTATCTGCTGATGTGGCAATCGGTAACATTAATATTACGGGTCGTTGCGGGAACAACAAAATCTCCGTTGATAAAAATTGCATTTGCACCGATTTCGTTGAACAGACAGCTTCTGACATCGCTGTCTGTCGATGCTTTATCATATTTAATCGCCGTGTAAGATATATTTTCGAAACGGCAATCAACAAAGCTGATGCCTGATGAACCCTCAATGTAAATTGCTGCCGGAGTTTCAAATGCCGCCTGAGGATGAACCCATCCATATTTGACATTTTTATAAAGAGGATGGTTTTTATCGAATTCGTGCATAAATGCGGTACCGCCGACGTGATCCCAATCCGTTTTTTCAAAATCAATTCCTTGGAATGTGATATTTTCTGCGCCGTTCACGGTTATAAGCCGCTCGTTTATACCTGCATAAAGCACAGTGTTTTCAACGGTATCGCCCTCTTCGGGAATATAATAGAGCTTTCCTTCGTTGCGGTCAAGATACCACTCTCCCGGAAGCGAAAGCGCTTCCCTGACATTTTCGAAAACATAATTATCGTCAACTCTGATTGTCATTGACGAAGGTTTCTGCGTTTCGATTCTGCCCGTCTCAACATCGACGGAATGAATCGGCATAAGCTCATCGCACCAGAAATGCATCATTCTTATATCAACATCACCGACATTTGCAAAATCGAGAACATCTTGCGTGTGAGCATAAAATACAGCCGAATGTGTAAAGAAGTCGGGTGACCATTCCGAAGGAACCCCTTCATCCAACTTCGGGTCTTTGACCTTGAACACACCCTGCTTCGGATAATTCGAGCGCGGAAGTCTCCTGCTTTCCTTGAAAAGAGAACGGAAATAATCATCCTCATTCTCAACAGGCATATCGGTCACAAATGCGGTAACACCGTTAATCTTTGTTTCCTGCCAGTTGCCGCATATTTTTTTTGCACCGGAAAAAATAACCTTTTCTCCCGGATATGAGCGATAAACAACATTGCTTTTATCTTCAGCGGTGAACTCAAGCTGATTTTCAATAAAATATGTACCTGCTCTGAACCACACGGTCACAGGTTTATCTTCATCAACCGCTTTTGCTTTTTCCTTTGCAGCTTCGGGTGTTTTCAGCGGATTGTCAAGCGTTCCGTCACCGGAATCATTGCCGTCAGACGCAACAATAATATCAGATTCACCCATAACAAATTCTCCTTCATCAAACACAGCTTTTACAGCTTCGGGGGGAGCCGGTGAAAAAATCCCTTTAACATCCGACGGAATAAAAATCGTGCCGAGCCATACAAAAAATGCACTTATTACAGCTAAAACTCTTGTCATAATCCACCCTTACTTTCCTAATATATCAGAAAGATTATTCTGGATTTTCTGCGCAACATCAGGTTTGTTCATTGAATAAACATGAACGTTGGTGATTCCGTTGGCATACAAATCAATAAT
>JAZNFD010000293.1:0-20790 GCA_045588975.1 Acutalibacteraceae bacterium
TGGATTCGGCATACATCGAAACGATGATATTTTCTTCGTCGATGCCCGTGAGCGAAACCAATGCATCCTGATATTCAAGTCCCTGCTCGTCAAGCAAATCCTGATCCGTTCCGTCACCGTGGATAACGGTTATGTCGGGCAGCATATCGCTCAGCTGATAGCATCTGTCAATATTCTGCTCAATGAGCTTGATGTTTCTGCCGGTGCCGGAAAGAAGCTTTGCAAGATAGTATGCAATTCTGCCGCCGCCGATTATCATAACGTTTTTAACTTTTTGCTTGTAAACGCCTGTCTGCTTCATAAAATGCGAAAGCTCGGAACGGGTACCTGTGATACTTATGGCATCGTCACAGCGCAGGACAAAATTACCTGAGGGAATATATACTTCATCATCACGCTGCACTGCGCACACAATGACCTTTGCCTTGCATTTTTTACGGAGTTCGTAAAGCGGCATATCGCAGAGCATATTGTCTGAATGGATGCGGATTCTTGCGATTTCGATTTTGCCTCTGGCGAATGAGTCGAGATTTGCCGCAGAGGGGAAGCGAATGATTCTTGAAATTTCGTTTGCGGTTTCGTATTCGGGGTTGACTATCATACTCAGACCCAGCTCGTTGCGGAGAAACTGCATCTGCGCCGCATAGTCCGGATTGCGGACTCGGGCGATGGTGTTTTCCGTGCCCATTCTGTTTGCGATAAGACAGCAGAGGATGTTCATTTCGTCAGATGCGGTTGCGGCTATAATAAGCTTTGCTTTTGATGCACCCGCTTCTTCGAGCGTTTCAACCGTTGCGCCGTTGCCCCACACACCCATAACGTCATATGCGTCAACTGCGTGTGTGAGTTTATCGTTGTTGGTGTCAACAACCGTTACGTTGTGACCTTCTTTGACAAGCTGTTTGGTCATTGTCATTCCGAGTTTTCCGAGACCTACAATTATAATATGCATTTCTGAAATACCTTCTTTGACTGTGATGTGTCGTAATGATTATTTTGCAGACTGATTTTTCTTAAATTCCTTTGAAAGGAAAATAAGAGGAATAAATATAAGAGCGCCGATGGCTGCTGCCGCAAGGTAAATATGAGGTGCGGGGATGTCAACCGCAACGCCGTATTCGTTGAGATACTGTGCGTTTGCATATGCGGCTGTGATTTTTGCGGCAACCTTGGGACCGATTGTCATGGGGAGAAGAACGGAGAATATCATTCTGATGCCCTGAAGCTGACCTGCTTTGTCCTCGGGTGTGAAGTCACGGATTGCGGCACCGAGCATAATCATAAGCAGACCGTAGCCAACCATTGCGATAACTGCAGAAAGAGCAAACCAGATGATGTTTTTATCTGCAAAATAAACGAGAACAAGACCGATGATAAAGAAAAGTGCGGAGGGGAAGAGGAAGGGGGCTTTGCCCTTTTTGTCACTGAGAATGATGATTGAAACAAGAGCCGCAATGCCGCCGCCGACAACCGCAACAGCGAGAATTGCAACGGGAACGGTAATTTTGAGAGTTGACATATCGATATAGTGGTCAACGTAGATGAAGAGATAGGGGAAGAAAACCTGACTTGCAACTGAAAAAATGCCCATGCAGAGAAGCGAAATATAGAGGCTCTTGTTGTTTTTGATAACCGAAGGCTTGAAACCGTAGGTAAGAGCTTCGACGAAGCTTGCGGTAGTTTTGACGCCTGTTCTTGATTCTTTGATTGAGAAGATGCCGACGATACCGCAGATTGTAACAATCAGACCGAGTCCGATGAAGCATACGGGATAGCCGAATGTGCCTGAGAGTGCGCCGAAAGCGGCTGTGACGGCAACCATTGCGATAACGGGAAGAAGAGCGAGAATGGATTCGGTTTTTGCTCTGTTTGAGGATGATGTGATGTCGGTAATCCATGCATTGAATGCCGCATCGTTGCTTGTTGAACCCATAAAGGTCATAATGCAGTCCATAATAATAACAAGTGTGACTGTTGTTGTGACTGCAGCGGCAGGAGTTGAACCCATAACCTTTGCAACATTTTCGGGGGAAAGAATTGCGAAAGCCATAACCGTGAATCCCCAGACTATGTAGCCGCCGCAGATGAATATTTTACGTTTGTTGATTTTGTCGCTCAGACTGCCCATAAAGAGAGTTGTGAGCACGGCAACAACAGAGCTTGCCGTTACCATGTTTGAAATATCGTCGGGAGTGCCGCCGACTTCATTGAAAAGATAAAGATTGAAGAAGTTGTTTTCAACTGCCCAGGCAACCTGACCCATAAATCCGAAAAGGAGAATATTAAGAATGAGTGAAGGACTGAGTTTTTTTGCTTTTTCCATAATTTTAACCTCCGAAAACTTCAATTAATTTTTTTATAATAAATATGAGAGCCGTAACTCCGCCGATGCCTGCAGCGGCATAGCCGAAAACGTGCATCCAGAAGCTCTGTCTGTCCGAAAGTGTTCTCATAATCGGGCCGAGTGATTCGCTTTTGAGACCGAATTGCTTGAAACGCTTGAGCTGCTGCTCAAATTTTTCGGGATTCTTCTCATCTATCGTGACAAGTCTTACGCAGCTTTTGCAGCCGTCGGTATATGCTCTGAAGCCTGCGGTTTTGTGTTGCGCCATAAATATTCCGTCAACAAAACCCGAAAAATCGTTGAGATGGTCGTGACCGAAGAATGCGCCGAGAATGCCTCCGACTTTTTTCCAGCTTGCGAACTGACCGCTGTTGACGTCGGGTGAGCAGGGTCCTTCGCCGACATAATCCATCGTTCCTTTTTTGCCGACATAAAAAGTTTCGCTTTTGGTGTTATAACCTCTGACGGCAACGGGAAGCTCCCAGAAGTGAGCTTTTCTGAGAAGCTCATATTCTTCGGGAACGGGTGTATGCTGGAAAACAAAAGACGGCATCGGCTTTCCGCCGTTCATTTCTTTTGTTTTTTCGCATTCTTTTTCAAACCACTCTATCTGGTCGGGATGAACATAATCGTAATGCGAAACGCTTCTGTCCTCGAAGCAGTTGTTTGAATCGATAAACCAGAGGCAGAAAACGGGTTTTTCTCCGTCAGAGGAATAAACAATCTCCTTGAAGTTTGCGTTTCCCGTAATATCGGAGGGTGCATCGTTTCTCATAATGATGCCGAGCTCCTGATAAACTTTAACAATTTCGTCCTCGTGGCCGTGGTCGTGTTCGTGGTTGCCGAGTACCGCCGCAACGGGAATGTTCCTGCGGGTGATTGGTTCAACAACGTCACCGAGCATCTTTTTGAAAAATGCGGGGTCTTCAACATAAATTTCGGTGTTGCAGTTGTCACCGAGAAGCACGCACAAATCAGGCTTGAATTCATCGAGTGCGGCATTCATCAGCTTGTGCATATCCTTGTATCTGGGGTTTGTCTGATAATCGGTGTGTTCGTGAATGTCACCGAAAAGAAGTATTCTGAATTTTCCGTCAGGATTGAATTTAAAGCTCATTTTTATCTCCTTAAGAATAATTGATGGCAACGGCAATCAGCATAAGAGCAACCGAAAGGATGCCTTCGAGAGCAAAAAGTTTCCACGAGAATTTAAGCCATTTGCCGTAAGAAATATTGACGAGTCCGATTGCGACTATCATGATTCCGCTTGTGGGATAAAAAAGATTTGTGAAGCCGTCGCCGAGGCAGAATGCAAGAGTGACGCTCTGGCGGGTGACGTCAACCATATCTGCGAGAGGAAGGACGATAGGCATAATAAGGAATGCCTTTGCCGTGCCGCTGCCGACGAAAAATTCAAGCACGACGATGAAGATAAAGAGCATCAGTATTGCGGCATAGGGGCTGAGTCCTTCAATGAGATTATAAACAAAATTAAGAATTGTGGGGATGATGTTGCCCTGGTCAAGAATATATGTGATTGAAAGAATAATAAGGATTACGGGGATAATGGGTGCAATTGTTTTTATTCCTTCGCCGAAGTTTTTAAGAAGACCTTTGCCGTTAAGCCCTGCAAAATGACCTGCAAGCATACCGCCGACGGTGAAAAGAATCGCCATTCCGGGGAGTGAAATACCGCCTTCCGTACCGAGCGCAAAATCAAGGATGATGCAAAGGACAACGCCGAGGAGGCAGAAAAGGAAAGCTTTTGCGGCTTTTTTGATTTTGGCATCCGAAAGTACAGCGACACTGTCATTAAGATTATACTTTTCACGCAGTTCGATATCGGTTTCGTAGCAGATTGATTTTTTCGGATTCTTTTCGATGCTTTTTGCATAAACGGTCATAAATCCCGCAAGCACCGCATAGACGGTCACAAAAACTATGAGTCTGTATCCTAGACCCGAGAAAACGGGGATATCAGCCATTCTCTGTACGGTTGCAACATTGAAAGGATTGAATGTTGCGGCAGTGAATCCGAAAGCAACGGCAATAAGGCTCATACCGAGTCCGACGAATGAGTCCCAGCCGAGGGCGAGCGCAATTGCAACGGCTATCGGAACAAGTGTAACGGATTCTTCAAGAATGCCTGCGGTTGAGCTTAAAAGCATACAGACAAGAATCATTGCGTTGAGCAGAAGATATTTTCTTTTGCCGAATTTCTGAATGATAACCGCCATTATGTATTTCAGCACGCTGCATTTATCGAGGATAAGGAATGTGCCGCCGATAAGAGTTATCATCAGAATGATTCCGACGCCCGTCAGCGCCGTGTCTGTTGAGAAAACGAGAATGGGTGCAAGAATGATTTTCCATATCGGCATTTTGTCCTCAATCTGAGTGTATGTGCCGTTGATGATGGTGCCGTCGGGGTTTGTTTCATAATAACCTCTGGGCAAAACCTGAGTGAGCAGACCGGCAAATGCCATGATTGCCGCAAGAAGAATGCAGATCAGGATTATCGTTTTTTTGTTGATTGATATTCCCGACTGCTTTGTTTCCGTATTATTCAATAGTATCACATCCTAACTGCGGCTATTGTAACATAAATATATATATATTTGCAATATTGTAAATATAAAAATAATGAATAAAATTACATAAATATGTATTGAGTATTGGTAAATGTTGTGATAGAATAGAATATAAATATTTTGAAAGGAATGATTTCTTTGAAAAAAATTATTTCCGTTATTCTCTCTGTCGCGATGATTTTCTGCATTCTCGCTCCCGCATCAGCGGCGGCAAGCAGCGAATGCAGCTGCGGCGTTAATCCGACTATCTATGTAGGTCCCCTTGGCAGTACGGATATTTATGAAAATCCCGATGCGGAAAACGAAAGAACTCTTTTCCGCCCCGCTACGGATTCGATTATCAAGCTTGTTGTGAAGCTGCTTCCCGCAATTGCAGTTTCGTGCGTAACCCTCAATCTTGACCATCTCGGCGATGCTCTTATCGAAGGTGTTTACGAAGCTTTCGGTGCAATGGCACTTGACGGTGACGGTAATTCAGCACCCAATGTTGACGTAAAGCTTGAGCTTCCCACAGATCCCAAGCACGGCGTTAATATGAGCTATTATTTCAGCTATGACTGGCGCCTTGACCCTGTATATAATGCAGGTCTTCTCAAAGATTATGTTCAGCACGTAAAGGCGCTTACGGGCCATGATATCGTCAATTTCCGTGCATCGTCAATGGGCGGTGTTGTTACCTTGGCATATTTCAACGAATACGGCTACGATGATGTTGATGCATGCATTTTCCAGTGCTGTCCTCTTCTCGGCACGGACGTTGCAGGCGACCTTCTCAACAGAAAGGTTGAACTTGATGCCGACAGACTTCTTGCATATGCAACGGACGGTTATCCTCCCTTTGATGCCGAAAGTGTTCTTCTCTGGACTCTTTTCAACGGCCTTTATTACAGCGGACTTGTTGATGCCGTTCTTTTTATAGGTGATATAGTTCTTGAAAAGCTCGAAACGAGAGTTTTCGATGAGTTTCTTACTCCCGTTTTCGGAACTCTTCTCGGTCTCTGGTCTTTCGTTCCTCACGAAAGCTATGAGAGTGCAAAGGCAATAAACCTTGACCCCGAAACCCAGGCAGGTCTCATCGAAAAGGCAGACTATTATCATTACAACATTCAGCAGAGAGCTGATGAAATTCTTAAGAATGCACAGGAAAACGGCGTGCGAGTTATGATTGTTGCAGGCTACAACATTCAGAGAACTCCGCTTGTCGAAGCAATGGAAAACAACAGCGACGCTACCGTTGACACAAAGTATGCATCCGCAGGTGCAACAGTTGCTCCTCTTGACGGCACACTCGGTGAAAACTATGTTCAGTGCAATGAAATGTGCGGTCATAACCACGTTTCACCCGATAATGTTATCGACGCATCAACCTGCATTCTTCCCGAGCACACCTGGTTCATCAAGGATATGCTTCACTCAAATTGCCACGACGGCATTATGGAGATGTATAACTGGTTTGCATATGCCGATGAATATTATGACGTATGGTCAAACCCCGCATACACGCAGTTCCTTCAGAATGACAAACCCAACCTCAGAGTAATCGCAATGGGTAATTTTGCAGAAGGCGAAAAGGCTCCCGAATATGAGGAAGGCGACGCATTCTACAACAAATTTGAGAAATATGTTGCACCCGTCACAAACGGAATATTCTCATTCCTTGACAAGTGTAGAGATTTTATCGGTCTTTAATCGGAGGAAAATAAAATGATATTTGATACAGGTAAAAACTTAAGATATTATGCAGGTTTCAATCCCGCATTTGAAGTGATCGCAAAGTTCATTGAAGAAAACGATATGAAGTCTATGGCGTGCGGCAGCTATGAGGTTGCCGAAGGCATCAAGGTCGGCATTGACGAATATGAGCCCGGCACCGGCGGTGATTTTGAGGCACACAGAGAGTATAACGACCTGCAGTACGCAATCTGCGGCGAAGAAATAATCGACGTACTTCCGCTCGAGTTTGTGAATGACTCAACAGGCTACAAACCTGATGTCGAATTCTTTACTTCACAGACAGCGGCGGCAACAAGAGTCGCTCTCACCGAAGGCACCTTCGCTTTTCTTGCTCCTCAGGATGCACACAAGCCCGGTATCAGAATGGGCAGCGAAAAGATTAAAAAAGCTGTTTTTAAAATTAAAATATAATTAAGTTTCCGTCACCTGCTTAAAAACAAGCAGGTGACACTTTGTTTATAATACGGAACAACAAAAAAAGCAGGAAAAATCAATATACACAGCAAAAACCACGGCACAAATCCGAGTTTGAAAAACAGTATGTCGGCGCATCTGTTTTTCGTTCGTTTTATGCTTTCGCAGATTGCATCCGTAACCGTAAAATCCTTGTAGCAGGCAAGAAAAAACATTGATTTCGAATATTTTTGTATATAGAGAAGAAAAAATCCGAAGCCGGCAATGGCGAGAATTATCATTCCCGAAAAGAAAACGAAAGCGGCTCGCAGACTGACGGCATTACGGATGTTGTGATGAATGAAAATTGCGGATGAAATTATGGGTATCGCTTCAAAAACCGCAAACCAGAATAATTTTAAAAAGAAAAGACATATGCACATTTCGCAGGATTTCAGTACCCCCGAAAAACCGATGCCGATTCTCTGCGACGGATTGATTCCGCGTGCGAGAAGCAGATGCTTTATCTGAAGCAGAAGTCGGAGCGGCGAGATTGCCGCAAGAGCAAAAATCAGAGTCAGTGCGGGATAAAGAATCCCGAAATATTTTGCGGTCGGCATCGGAATGCGGCTCATTGCGGAGTTGCAGAGTGAAAAGACGGCAACAAGAAGCATAATTGTTGCAACATACGGAATGATTTTTGCTTGTGAGCCGTTGAGAGCCATTCTTGCGGAAAGTTTTATTCTTGAATTCATAAAATCACCAAAAGAAAAAAGTCGGAAAGATTTCTCTTCCCGACTATTTTTTGCGTTTTATGATTTTTTATTCTTTTTTCTGTGGAACAGATATGAAAGCACAAACGGTATAATTACCATCAGCATCATAATAATGAAGAAAATCCAGGGTTGTCTTAAAACAGCAGTGAGAATTATGATAACTCCGCCTGCAACCCATATTTTACCTGAAACTCTGTGAGTGTAATTCCAGTTTTCTTCATCATTGAGTGTCCATGAAATCTTGATTCCGATAGTATAATTCTGCTTGCATTTCGGAAGATAGTTGCCGACTACGGTAAACGTTGCACCTAAAACGAGGCACATTATAAACACAACATCAACATTGAGTTCCATTGCATGAGCATAGATTACGGATGAAACAAGCAGAGAAATCAACGGACAAACCCATAAAACAAGAGTCATCATTTTATCGCTGTGATTTTTTTGCTTGGGGTCTGCATTTGTTCCGATGGCACAGATCCAATGCAAAGCCGCAAGGAAAACAGGCAATCCCAAAATTCCGAAAGCCTTGCTGCTGAATCCGTCAGCTTCACCGTGAATATTGAAATGAGTCGGTATCTGTTCGGGCAGTTTATCCCAAAGAATCAGCCCTGCCAATATCGGCAAAAGGGTTATGATTGTTGTGACAATCAGCGTTTTAAGATTCTTTTTAATCATTTGAAGCATCTCCTTTCAGGTCTTTTATCCAGAGCAGAATTTCTTCAAGCACGGATGCGTTGATGGTGTAATAAATGAATTTTCCGTCACGTTCATCACGGATAAGGTCGGCTTCTTTCAGCACGGAAAGATGGCGCGATATCGCCGCAAAGCTGATGTCGAATTTTTCCGAAATCTCGCCTGCAGAAAGTGTCTTTTCTTTGAGAAGATTGAGGATTTCACGCCTTGTCGGGTCTGAAAGAGCTTTTAATGTGTTCTGTATACTCAAAAAATCACCCCTCATTTAACATTTAACTTAATCGTTAAATGAATTATAGCACGCACAGCCCGAGCTGTCAAGTGCTTTTTGAAAGTGGAAAGTTGACACAATATTTTATGTATGATAAACTTGACTTATAAATGTTTCGGAGTGAATAATATGCTTAAATCGTTCCTTTGCATAATTCTTGCGGCATTGCAGACATTTTTGTTTTCGATATGTTCCATAGGTAAAACACAAATGATCGGAGTGAACAAATTCGTGGAGCATCAGGTTTTTGAGTCGTTCGGCACAAGCTCTGCGTGGTGGTCACAGACCATCGACAGCGATGAAAGAGCAAGAGAAATTGCCCGCCTTCTTTATGATGATGAAACGGGTCTCGGACTTGATATTTACCGCTATAATATCGGCGGAGGAGAGAAGGAAAACCCCGATTGCCGCATAGGCGACCCCAACAGAAGAACCGAAAGCTTCTATGTCCTTAACGAAAAAACGGGGGAGTATGAATACGATTTCACACGTGACGCAAACGCAAGAAGAATGCTTGATTATGCCGTTGAATACGGTGCAACGCAGGTTATTCTTTTCTGCAACAGTCCTCATTTTTCAATGACTGCAAGCGGACACGCTTCGGGCGGTCTGACAGAATATGCATCCAATCTTCCCAAAGAAAATTATGCGGCATTTGTTGATTATGTTCTCACAATTGCCGATTGGTTTGTTGCGCAAGGATATCCGATATCCGCAATATCGCCTATCAATGAGCCTCAGTGGAAATGGGGCGGCGACTGGGTCGGTCAGGAAGGCTGCTATTACACCGCGGACGAAACCGTTGAAGTGCTTGAAATGTTTGCTCTCGAGATGCAGAAGCGCAACTCGCCCTATAAACTCAGCGGGCCCGAGTCGGGCGAGCTTTCACCGGGTTATTATGAATATGTCGATAAATTTTTCGCAAGTCCCATTCTCAATGAATTCTGCGATTCGATAAGCGCACACAGCTATTGGCTCGATAATAATATTCCCGTCAAAGAGCAATTCGGCGCAAAAATGGCGGAGCAATATCCCGATAAAAAATTCGAAATGAGCGAATGGTGTGAGCTTCCGCTGACAATCGATTCAAGGACAATCGACAGCGGTCTTTATATGGCAAACATAATTGTCCAGGATTTCAACTGTATGAATGCCGTTTCGTGGCAGAGCTGGACTGCTGTCAACGGCGACGGTCTTATGGAAATCATCAACGGTGAACTTGTGATTTATAACAGATATTATGCTTACAAGCAATTCTCAAACTTCATAAAACCCGGAATGGTGAGAATTGATGTTCTTGACAGCTTTGAAGAAAACAGCAAAATCGCATCAACCGCATTCACAAACGGTGAAGAAACCGTGTTTGTTCTTATCAACAATGCGGAAACGGAAACCGTTTTCAAGCTTGCGGGACGATACAATGAAATGGCGGTTTATGTTACCGATGCGGAGCATAACTGCGAAGAAGTTTATTCGGGAGATTTTGTAAAAAACAATACTCTGCCTCCGAAAAGCATAACAACAGTAGTTTTAAAATAAAAGAATCAAAGGAGATTTGCTATGTCGGCACCTCTTGCGGACAGACTCCGTCCGAAGAAAATTGAAGATATCATCGGTCAGCCTCATCTTCTGGGCGAGGGTAAGCCGTTGCGAAATATAATCGAATCGGGAGAGCTTCCGAATATGGTTTTCTACGGCCCTCCGGGAGTCGGAAAAACGACCCTCGCGAGCATAATTGCCAAGAAAACAGACCGTCATCTCGTGAAGCTCAACGGCACAACCGCAGGCACGGCGGATATCAAGGAGGTTGTTGCAAAGCTCGACACTTTCCTTGCACCCAACGGAATTCTGCTCTATCTTGATGAAATTCAGTATTTCAATAAAAAACAGCAGCAGACCTTGCTTGAATATATTGAAAACGGTGCAATTACTCTCATTGCGTCAACAACCGAAAATCCTTATTTTTATGTTTACAGCGCTATTCTCAGCCGTTCAACTGTCTTTGAATTCAAGAGCGTCACTCCGTCCGAAGCGGAAAAAGCGGTAAGACGTGCATTTGATTTTATGTCCGAGGACAGAAACGAAGAATATCTTATCGATGACGGCGTTTATTCACACATTGCAACCGCAAGT
This sequence comes from Acutalibacteraceae bacterium, assembly GCA_045588975.1. Lineage (GTDB taxonomy): Bacteria > Bacillota > Clostridia > Oscillospirales > Acutalibacteraceae > CAG-177. The sequence continues at coordinate 10,939 of JAZNFD010000293.1, forward strand.
GCGGGTGATGTCAGAAAGGCGATAAACAGCGTTGAGCTTTGCGTGCTTTCCGCAAATTACGCTGACGGCAAGAAACTCATAACACTTGAAAATGCAAAATCTCTCACGCAGAAAAGTGCGATGAGATATGACAAAGACGGCGATGAGCATTATGATATCATCTCCGCATTCCAGAAATCCATGCGTGGCTCCGACCCTGATGCGGCGGTGCATTATCTCGCAAGGCTCCTTGAAGCAGGCGATATGCCTTCAGCTTGCAGACGGCTTATGGTTTGTGCGTGCGAGGATGTCGGTCTTGCCTATCCGCAGATAATACCGATTGTCAAGGCAGCGATCGATGCGGCTCAGATGCTCGGTCTGCCCGAAGCGAGAATCCCGCTTGCGGATGCTGTTGTGCTTGTTGCGACAAGTCCGAAATCCAACACCGCTTACGGTGCAATAAATGCCGCAATGAATGATGTTGCCGCAGGAAAGACGGGTCCCGTGCCGCGTCAGCTTCAGAATATGCACTATGACGGCGAGGATAACCCTAACAAAGGTCAGTTTTATAAATATGCCCACGATTATCCCGGCCATTGGGTTGACCAGCAATATCTGCCCGATGCAATCAAGCATAAAAAATACTATGAATTCGGCGACAATAAAAACGAGCAGGCGGCACGTGAGTATTGGGCAAGAATCAAGAAAAAATAAAAACAAGAAAATCGGATGTGAGTTATTTCACATCCGATTTTTTGTTGAACAATGAAATTATAAATACAGTTGATATAATCATTATAAATCCGATTATGTCCGCACCCGAGAATTCAGTGCCGAGCCAGACTGCAGAGATAACAGTTGCCGCAACGGGTTCAATGCTTGAAATGATGCTCGCACGTGTTGCTCCGATGAGGTGGATTCCTTCAAGATAGAATGTATAGGCAAGCACCGTGCCGAGAATGACGATTCCCGAAACCGCACCGATGAGCGGCAGACTGATGACGGGCATTGTTTTCCACGGTCTGAAAACAAACGAAATGACGATTCCGCCAAGCAGCATTCCCCAGCCGAGTACCGTGGTAGCATCGGAAATCTGCAGAAGTTTGCCCGGTATCAGTGAATAACATACGAGAAAAACTGCCGCAAGAAGTCCCCACACAAGTGCCGTCGGAGTGACGGAAAAACTACTGAAATTTCCGCCCGTTGCAATCAGGAAAGTACCGCCGACTGCAAGGATAATCGCAAAAACCTCCGTCAAAGCGGGTGCTTTCTTATTTTTCAGACACATAAAAACAAGTATCATCGCAGGCGAAAGATACTGCAAAACGGTTGCCGTGCCTGCGTTTGAGTGTTCAATAGCTGTGAAATATGCGTACTGACACATAATCAGACCGAAAACCGTGAATGCCGCCATTCTTATGCAGTTGCTTTTGCCGTGCCACACATTAAAAATTTTCTTCTTATTCTTAAAGGCACAGAAGGTCAGAAGAATTATGCCCGTCAGAATCATTCTTATCGGTACAAGCCATTCCGAGCTGACATTATGATATGTAAATAAATACTGACCGCATGAGCCTGAGAATCCCCAGAAAATTCCACCCGAAAGCGAAAGGATGATTCCCAATGCGGCTTTTGGTTTTTTCATTTTTATCACCTTGCGAATAATAACATAAACAAATCTTAAATGCAACATAATTCGGCATAAGATTCAAATAAAAAGCCTATAATTAATTCAAACCGGATTTTTGATTTTTGCACAGTAGGGACGACCCTGCGCAACAGCCCGTAATAACGAGGATACGTAACGGACAGCGCGCGGGGTCGTCTCTGCAATTGATTAATAAATGAAAATCAATGAAAAATCAAGAAAAGCAGAGAAAATCAAAGATAATTTCGGATTTCGGGACACAAAAAGCTGTTTTTGACCTTTTCTGACCTTTGACCTTTTGACCTTCAAGACATATAATATAGTCAAGGTCAAAGAAAGTCAAAGTCAAAAATCGATTAAAAGGACTGATAATATGAGCTTGAGCAATGATATAGCAAGAATGCTTCTTGAAATGCTTGAGAGCAACGGCACAACGGAAATTCAGCGCAACGAGTTTGCGCAGAGTATCGGATGCGTGCCGAGCCAGATAAACTATGTTATTTCTTCACGGTTTACACCTGAGCAGGGATATATTGTTGAGAGCCGCAGAGGCGGCGGAGGCTACATTAAAATCACCCGTGTTCAGCTTGACCGCCCGTCACTTATAATGCATACGGTCAATTGTATCGGAGATACCCTCGATTATGCCGCGTGCCATGCAAACACGGTTAATCTTCTTCACAACGGTGCGATTGACACAAAATGTGCAAAGCTTTTGCTTGCGGCAACGGGGGAAAAATCGCTCAGGGCATTGCCTCCTCCCGTCAAGGACAGAATCCGTGCGTCGATATTCAAACAAATGCTTATTACATTAGAAGGAAAGGATGATTGATTATGTTGTGTCAGAATTGCGGAAAGAACGAAGCAACAACCCACATCAAACAGATTATAAACGGCGATATGGCGGAAAGCCATCTTTGCTCCGATTGCGCATCTCATCTCGGCTATTCCGATATGTTTTCGGGATTCGGTCTGAATCTCTCTGAGCTTTTCGGCGGCTTTCTGGGCGATATGATGCCCTCAATCTCATCGGGAAAATCCCCGAGATGTTCAAAATGCGGAACTTCATTTGACGAAATTGCACGTGACGGCAGGGTAGGCTGTGCGGATTGCTACAGAACATTCTACGATAAGCTTCTTCCCTCAATTCAGAGAATTCACGGCAAGATAAAGCACAGCGGAAAGACCGTGTCTGCCGTACCTGAACAGCCGAGGGTTGAAACGAAGGAAGAGAAGATTGAAAAACTCAGAGCGGCAATGAATGATGCCGTTGCAAAGCAGGATTTCGAGAATGCGGCAAAAATCAGAGATGAAATCAAGGCTCTTGAAGGAGGCGAAAGCAAATGAGTAAATGGTATATAGATAAGGGCGATCAGGGAGATATCGTGCTCAGCACACGCATCCGTCTTGCCCGTAATCTTGATGAATTCCCATTTCCCGCAAAGCTTGACATAGCGGGCAAAAACAAGGTGAATGCGCTTGTGAAGAGTGTTCTTTTTGAGAACGACAGAAAAGATTTCAGTTTCATTGAAATGAAAGATCTTTCAAGAATCCAGGCTGTTTCTCTTGCCGAGAGGCATCTCATCAGCCCCGAATTCGCTGCAAAGAAAGACGGAAGTGCGCTTGTCCTTTCAGCGGACGAAAGCGTCGGCATTATGCTTTGCGAAGAGGATCATATCAGACTTCAGGTTATGAAAGCGGGTCTTGCCCTTGAGGAGGCATATGACATTGCGGATAAGCTTGACAGTATGCTTGATGCGAAGCTGAAATATGCATTTGATGACAGAATCGGCTATCTTACTCAGTGTCCGACCAATCTCGGTACGGCGATGCGTGCGTCGGTGATGCTTCATCTGCCTGCGCTTACCCGTTGCGGTCAGATGAACAGACTTGCCAACACCGTTTCAAAGCTCGGTCTTACAATCCGCGGTGCATACGGCGAAGGCACGCAGCCCAAGGGCGATATTTACCAGATAAGCAATCAGATTACACTCGGAATAACCGAAGAAACCGCAATCGCAAATCTCAAATCAATTGTGCTTCAGCTTGTGGCTCAGGAAAGAGCTGCTGCTGCGGAAATCATCAAAAATCCTGTTGAAGAGGATAAAATTTTCCGTGCGCTCGGCGTGCTGAAAAATGCACGTTTGCTCAGCACAGACGAATTTATGGAGCTGATTTCGGTTGCAAGACTCGGTGCGGCAAGAGGACTTGTTGATATTCCGATCGAAAAGATAAATGAACTGATAGTCAGTATGCAGCCTGCAACAATCAGCGCGGCAAATGCAGATGCATCAACGGCGTCGGCGAGGGATGTCATCAGAGCAAAGACTGTGAGAGAAACTCTTCAGTAATTTTCAGTTCTGCACATCACTTTGCATTTTAAAAATAGGGGGATAAAGAATGTACAGATTTACAGGTTTTACTCAGAAAGCCAACGATGCGCTCAACAGCGCAATCAATTCAGCGGAAAACCTTGGCCATACCTACGTTGGCAGCGAGCATATTCTGCTCGGACTGCTTGCGGAAAGCGGAGGTATGGCACACACGGCACTTACGGCAAGAAAAGTCACTTTCAGCGAAGTTGAATCAATTCTTAAAAGCAGTATCGGTATCGGTTCGCCGACGGTGCTTTCACCCAACGATTTCACTCCGAGATTAAAAAATATTATTGATACGGCAATTCTTCAGGGCAGAAGCATGGGTCATTCTTACATCGGCACGGAGCATCTGCTTATGGGTATTATCCGTGAAGGTAGCGGAGCTGCAACGGAAATTCTTACCCGTCTCGGCGTTCAGCCTCAGGATTTGCTCAGTGACCTGACCAATGCTCTCGGCAGCAACGGACAGCCGTCTTCATCAAAGAAAGATTCAAAAGAAAAATCAGACACGCCTACTCTCAGTCAGTTCGGCAGAGATCTCACCGTTCTTGCGATGCAGGGCAGAATTGACCCTGTTATCGGTAGACAGAATGAGATTGAAAGAGTAATTCAGATTCTCAGCAGAAGAACCAAGAACAACCCTTGTCTTATCGGTGAACCGGGTGTCGGCAAAACGGCAATCGCAGAGGGCCTTGCGCTCAAGATAGCAACGGGCGAAGTTCCCGAGCTGCTCCGCAGCAAAAGAATAATCACTCTTGATCTTACGGGTATGGTTGCAGGCACAAAATACAGAGGTGACTTTGAAGAGAGAATCCGCAATGCCATCGAGGAAGTGAAGAAGGCGGGCGATATCATTCTTTTCATCGACGAGGTCCACACTCTTATCGGTGCCGGCTCTGCGGAGGGCGCTGTTGATGCGGCGAATATTCTCAAACCGTCTCTTGCAAGGGGCGAGCTTCAGGTTATCGGTGCAACAACGCTTGAAGAATACCGTAAGCATATCGAAAAGGATGCTGCACTTGAAAGAAGATTCCAGCCCGTTACCGTCGGCGAGCCTACCGAAGAGGAAGCAATCGAAATTCTCAGAGGCATCCGTGATAAATACGAGGCTCACCATAAGGTGAAGATTACCGACGGCGCAATCATTGCGGCGGTTAAAATGTCATCAAGATATATCGGCGACAGATATCTGCCCGACAAGGCAATTGACCTTGTTGATGAGGCGGCATCGAGAGTCAGACTCAAGGCATTCACGGCTCCGCCTGACCTCAAAGCTCTTGAGGGTAAACTTAAATCACTCAGCGAAGAGCTTGAATCCGCAGTTAATTCGCAGGATTTTGAGCGTGCGGCGGAAATCCGCGATGAGAAGAATAAGGTTGCATCCGAACTTGACAGCGAGCGTCAGCTCTGGAAGGAAAAGAGCAACCGCTCAACGGGTGAAGTCGGCGAGCAGGAAATTGCCGCAATCGTTTCGCAGTGGACGGGTATTCCCGTTGTTCAGCTCACTCAGGAAGAAAGTCAGCGTCTGCTCCATATGGAAGAAGAGCTTCATGACAGAATAGTCGGTCAGAACGAGGCGGTCAGCGCCGTTGCCAGAGCAATCAGACGAGGCAGAGCAGGTCTTAAAGACCCGAAAAGACCCACGGGTTCATTCATCTTCCTCGGACCTACGGGTGTCGGCAAAACAGAGCTTTGCAAGACTCTTGCAACATCAATGTTCGGCGATGAAAATGCGATGATAAGGCTCGATATGTCCGAATATATGGAAAAACACACGGTTTCAAGGCTCGTCGGCTCTCCTCCCGGATATGTCGGCTATGAAGAGGGCGGTCAGCTCACCGAAAAAGTGCGCCGCAGACCCTATTCGGTTCTCCTTTTTGACGAAATTGAAAAGGCTCATCCCGACGTTTTCAATATGCTTCTTCAGATTCTGGAAGACGGAATTCTCACCGATTCGCAGGGCAGAAAAGTTGATTTCAAAAACTGCATCATCATTATGACTTCGAATGTCGGTGCGAAAATGATTGCGCAGAGCGGTGCGGGCACTCTCGGTTTTGCTCCTCAGAGCAGTGAAACGATGAGTGAAAAGAAAATCCGCGAATCCGTTATGGGCGAACTCAAGAATGTTTTCAGACCCGAATTCCTCAACAGAGTTGACGATATCATCGTTTTCCATCAGCTCGGCAAAGAGGATATCAATGAAATCGCCAAAAGAATGCTTGCGACTCTTTCAAAAAGAGTTAGGGAGCTCGGTATCGGACTTGAGTTTTCCGATGAAGCGGTTGAGGCAATCGGTAAGGCAGGGTTTGACCCCGTTTACGGTGCACGTCCGCTCAGAAGAGCGATTCAGCAGAGAATCGAAGACAAGCTTTCCGAAGAGATGCTCGAGGGCAAACTCAGTTCGGGTAAAAGCTATGTCTGCTCATATAAAGATGATGAATTCTCGTTTGATGAGAAATAATAAAAGAGGTCGGTTATGCGTTTGCAGGATCGGCCTCTTTTGAATAATGTGTAAATTATTATTAAATTTAATATGTAACTATTGTTTTTTTAACAAAAATCTGTCATAATGCAAGTACAAACATAATTTCACGGAGGATAAATTTTATGAAAAAAGCTATAATCGCAATCGTTGCAGTCATCGTTGTTGCGGCACTCGCAGTCGGCGGATATTTTATTTTCTCTTCGGATGACAAGGCTCCCGAAGATATCACACTCACAGTTATTAAGGATGATTTTGTTCTTAACGACAATCTTCTCTCGTCTCTCATTCAGAATCCCGACAGATATAAGGCATCTCTTGCAAACGACTATGCTATGGGTGAGGCAATGGCTGACAAGTTTTATGAATCTCCCGAAGAGTGGCTTGCCTGCGAGCAGATTATCGAAATAACCAACAACAGCACGGAAAACATTACCGTCTACGGATTTGTTGTTGAAAACAACGGCAAAAACGAAATTTACGTCAACACCAATATCGGCGGTGAGCTTGGCATTTCTCCCGGAGGCACAGGCCCCGCATCATTCAGCGTTCTTTATGAAAACGGCGACCTCTCAACAGATGAAGCAAAAGCGCTTCTCGATGAGCTTAATATAAAGGTTGTTTACACCAAATCTCCCGTCGAATATGACGATGGAAGTGAAAGTGTTGAAGAAACAAAGACCGCAACAATCGAAAAATCAGACGTTATCTGATAAGGAATCATAACTATGAGTTTTTTCAGACGCAATTCATCACCCTCGGGTCCGCCCGAATATCTTATTGTCGGGCTCGGAAATCCGGGCAGGCAGTATGAGCTTACCCGTCATAATGCAGGCTTTCTTTTTGCGGATTTGCTTGCAGATAAAAACAATGAAAAAATAAGCAAAATTCAATTCAAATCCGTGACCGCCTCAATTGATATGGGCGGTCACAAGTGCTTGCTTATGAAGCCGCAGACCTTTATGAATAACAGCGGAGAGGCTGTAAAGCAGGCGGCGGCATTCTATAAAATACCGCCCGAGAAGATAATTGTTGTTTTTGATGACATATCTCTGCCTTGCGGCAAGCTTCGCATCAGACGCAAAGGAAGCGCGGGCGGGCACAACGGAATCAAGAGCATCATCTATCATCTGAATTCCGATAATTTCCCCCGAGTCAAGCTCGGCGTCGGTGAAAAGCCGCACCCCGAATATGACCTTGCGGATTGGGTTCTTTCGAATTTCAAAAAGGACGAAATACCCGCTTTGCGTGAGGCTGCGGAAAAAGCCTGCGATGCGGTTGAGCTTATCGTAAAAGGTGATACCGATAAAGCGATGAGCAGCTTCAACAGTTAGTTCATCATTCCGCTCAGAACGTTTTCAACGCTTTTCATACACTTGACTGCGTTTTTGCGGCAAGCTCTTTTACTGCTCTTGGACATCATCTTTGAGCCGGCGATAACCGCCATTGTGCCGACGGCAAGGCCGATACCCATGCCCTTGGCAATTGCCATGTTTTTTGAAGATGAAAGCATCATTATATTTCCCTCCAATCAAAAAGTATCATTGATATTTTGCCCGATTGAGGGAATAAAAATAATGTCAAATAATTTTAAGGAAGTCATAAAATGTCAGTTCTTAACATAGTTCTGGTTGAACCGCAGATTCCCCAGAATACGGGCAACATTGCAAGAACCTGCGCCGCAACCGGAGCGAGGCTTCATCTTGTTGAACCTATGGGATTCAAGGTTGACAACGCAAAACTTAAAAGAGCGGGTCTTGATTACTGGCACCTGCTTGATATTACATATTATGCCGACCTCAACGATTTTTTTGAGAAAAACAAAGACGGAAAATTTTTCTATTTTTCAACCAAGGCAACCAGGATTTATTCCGAGGTTGAGTATCCCGATAATTGCTATCTTGTTTTCGGCAAAGAAACGGCGGGGTTGCCCGAGGAGTTGCTTTTTGAAAATCAGGAAAGCTGTGTGCGTCTGCCGATGATAAATGACAGCTCCGCAAGAAGTCTCAATCTTTCGAATTCGGTTGCGATCGGTGCATATGAAGTTCTTAGACAGTGGAATTTTCCCGAACTTCTGACAAAAGGGAAGCTCACGAAATTTGATTGGTCGGAATAAAAAGCCTTATCTACGGAGGGAGTAAAAATGAAACCTGTCAGCGTGCTTTACAAGGCGATCAACGCCGTTTTTACGGCACAGTCAAGGCATCTCACCAAAAAGAAAACCGCAACGCCCATTGACGATGCGGAATTTATCTGCACACCGAGAGCAAAGGGAACAACGTTTTCGCTCGGCTATTCAAAAGAAAAAATACTTCCCGATGACATTGATAAAAAGAAATATTACATAGCAGGCTACGGTGAAAACAAGCCTGCAAAGGGTGTTCTTGATGCACCGCAGACTCACGCCGTATGGCTTGATGATCTTTCGGGCAAGGGCGGGATAGTGCTTGTTTCGATTGACGATGTCGGTATGCTTAACAGTGACGTCAACAAACTCCGCGAAAGACTGCGGGAATTCTCAATGCTCAGCGGATGCAGAAGCATCAATATAGTCAGCACCCACTCCCATGCAGGCATCGACACAATGGGGATCTGGGGCCCTCTTCCTTTCAGCGGCAAAGACCCGAAATATATGGAGCTTGTGTTCTCGCAGACGGTGAAAGCCGTCAAGGATGCATATGTAAACCGTAAAAACGGCAAGCTTTACCTCGGCAGGGTTGAAGTGCCCGATATGCAGGAGGATATAAGAACTCCGATTGTTTATTCAAAAACTCTCACGAGATTAAGATTTGTGCCCGATGACGGTTCAAGGCAGACCTATATAATTAATTTTGCCTCTCATTCCGAATCTCTTCAGGGATGCAATGAGCTTGTCAGCGCCGATTTTCCCTGCTATCTCCGTGAAAAAATTCTTGAAGAAGCAGGTGCGGAAACTCTTTATTGTGTAGGTGCAATCGGCGGAATGATAAGCATGGATATTCCCGATGAGCAGGAAATCCGTAAAAACGGCAGCGATTTTTCCGAATCGACCAAAAGAATCGGCCGTCAGCTTGCGGACTATGCTCTTTCAATCAAGGAAGAGGATGAAATTCTTCTCAATGCAAAAATCGGCAGCATAACCCAGCAGGTTTATTTCAAAGCCGAAAATACGATTCTTCTCGTTGCCGCCAAAGCGGGCATACTCGAGGCAAAAGAATACAGAATGCCCGATAAATCGGGATTCGCAATGAAATCCGAAATCAGCTATTTTGAGATTGACAGCCTTAAGATTCTTATGTTGCCGTGCGAAATATTCCCCGAGCTTGTCTACGGAGGATATCTTCCCGCAGAGGAATCCGCAACGGGTAAGGGCGGCGAAATCAATC
>JAZNFD010000294.1:0-3393 GCA_045588975.1 Acutalibacteraceae bacterium
GCAGGCCGCTCTGTGGGAGAAACATCGCGGAGCGGAAGTTATCAACGGCGACAAAGCGGGTATTCTTGTTGAAGACGGAGTTTATGCCTGCGGAGTTCCGTTCTGCGGGACAAGCGGAATATGCAAAAACCGGACTCTTCCGCTCGGCGCAATTGTTTTGCTCAGTCAGGCACCCGAAAATACAGTAAGACGTCTTTCGGGAATTGATGCGGTTCAGAAGGTGCTTCAGAACATCTATCTCGACCTGATTGCTCCCAATGAACAGACTGCCGTTATTGATTTGCTGATCGAACTGCTGAAAACCGTTCCCGTTTATTCGTTCGGATGTACGGCAGATGAAAATGCGGTTATCACCCTCGAAAACAAACTGCGAAACGGAGGTGTTCTCTGATTGGGATTGGAATATGATATGTTTATTTCGAAGCTGCTCTCGGAAGCAGATAAAAAATCCATTCCGCTTTCGGGTGCGTTTGAATTAACATCGAGATGTTCTCTCGATTGCAAGATGTGTTACGTGCACCGAAAAGAGAACGACTGCGAAGCAATAAAGCAGGAAAAAGACACCGAATGGTGGATAAACCTCACGGAAGAAGCCAAAAAAGCAGGAATGTTTATGCTTCTGATTACCGGAGGCGAACCTCTGCTCCGAAAAGACTTCGAAGAAATCTATCTTAATGCCAAAAAAAGCGGACTGCTTGTTTCCGTAAACACCAACGGTATGCTGATAGACGACAGCAAGGTTAAATTTTTCGAAGACAATCTGCCGCAGAAGCTTAACATCTCGCTTTACGGTGCTTCGGAAGAAACCTACCGCGAGCTTTGCGGCAACGGTAAGGCGTACAAAAAAGTTGTTGATGCGATAGTCAAGCTCAAAGAATCCGGCGTAAATGTGAAAATCAACTATACGGTAACGCAATATAACCGTCACGATGCCGAGAAGATATATGAATTCGCAAATGAACTGAAAATACCGGTTCAGACCGTAACATATATGTTCCCGCCAGTCAGGGCAGGCGGCGAGGCAGACAGAATGTCCCCCGAGGAAGCGGCGAAAGCTCAGTTTGATTGCCATATGTTTAATTGGGGTGAAGAAAAATTCAGAAAACACCTTGAAATAAAGGCGAATCTCGTCAGAAAGCCTAAAGAAACCGAATCCGACGGTGAAACAATTCCGTGCAGAGCGGGTCTGAGTACCTTCTGGGTAACCTGGGACGGTAAGATGTCGCCTTGCGGAATGATAACAGAACCGATTTTTGAAATTCATAATTTCAACGATGCCTGGAGCTGCATAAAAGATTCAAGGAAAAAGATATTTCTTCCATCGGAATGTCTTAACTGCGAATTGAGAAGTTACTGCGATATGTGCGCAGCAGTTCCCCTTGCAGAAACAGGTGAATTCGGAAAAGTTCCCGAATATGCCTGCAAAAAAGCGGCGGAATTCAAAAGACTGTGCGATAAATTTTTGAGTAACAAAACGCTGTAAATTACTCCTTGGCTTCCTCTGATGAGGAACCTGTCCGTAGGACTGAAGGAGAGAAAGATTTTGCGAAAGACCTGAAAAGCATAAGACGAACGGCAAATTCTCTCCCACCGTCTTTTGCTCCGCAAAATCCACCTCCCTCGTCAGAGGGAAGCAAGAATTTCAACTGCAAAACCGCAAAAATCATTATCCGAAAATAATTTCAAAAATAATTTTTGGATTTAATATAGATTTTCACAAGCAAATTTTATGGAGGTAACTTTATGAAAAAACACGCAAAAAAAATAATCACCGCACTGCTGGTGATTACAATGCTCGTTCCGACGGTTGCAATGCTTGTTTCCAATGCGGCAGCAACAACAACTGTTGAACTTGCATTCAACAACATTTTTGTCTTTGAAAAATGGGCAAATAACTCACTGTCATCAACAGCTTTATTTCAAGGCACACCCGTAGGCAAAGATGATACCTCAAAAGGTACAATAACAACGGACATTCAGAACGGCAGCTTCACACTTACCAAAAACGATATGACTGCCGATACGGAACTTTACACTGCTTTCTCAATGAATTCAGAAAATGCCGCAGCTAATGAAGATTATTATATGATGGAAGTTGAACCCAACACCTCTTATACATTCACCTATAATGTTTCGGGCACCATCTTTGTTTTCACTCCCTATGTTTTTATGTATACCGACGAAGGTTTGTATTTGGAAAATTCACTCGTGCCCTACGCAACACCCGGATATGGCGTCAACAGCTTCAGCTTTACCACTCCTGCAAATGTTAAATATATTCAGGTAAGATTCACCGTCGGTGATAATTCAACAAATCACACGGGTGTAGACTCCGTTTATGCAACTGTTTCTGATATTGCGATTTACAAAACAGAATTGTATGACACATATCTTGCCAACAAAAACCTTTTCAGCCTTGCCGATTGGGCTTCGAATGAAGCTACCGCTACCTCTCCTTCCGGCAACCTTGGCACTATTACGACGGATGTAGATAACGGTAAAATTACAATGGTGAATTCCGGTACAGGTTATCTTTGGACAGGTTTCGGAATAGATACAGATAACAGCAACGATCAATATTACACAATGGATGTTGCCGCAAGCACTTCTTATACGCTGACTTATGACCTTGTTGATCAGAACCTTCTGGGACCTATATATTTGCAGCCGTTCATCGTTGAAATGGATTCAGACGGCAAATGTTTAACATATTACCCGAATCAGACTGCAAGCCTCAGCAACAAATTCGCATTCACCACTCAGGCTACCACCGCACGCATTCAGCTTGTATTCGCTCTTATCACCGATGGAGATAACACTGCTTCTGCCGATAGCCCCAGATACTGTACAATTGATAATATCGGAATTTACAAGAGCACTGACTTTACCGTTAGTTTTGAAACGATTACAGGCACACCTCACCGTCAGACTTACACAGCAAGCACCGGCACCTACGGTGAGCTGCCCACGCCCACAACCACTCCCGAAGGAATGGTTTTTGCAGGTTGGTACACAGGCCTTAACGGCACGGGTGAATATATCAGCGCCGATACAGACGTTTCATACCAGAGCTACACCGTTTACGCCAAATATGAAATGGAGGTTGACACACTTGAGGTTTCAACAATGCCCTCAAAAACAACCTACACACTTGGCGAAAAATTCAATCCTGACGGCCTCGTTCTTAAAGCAGGCTTTGACAACGACAATGACGGAACCGTTGACCACATAGTTCACATCAACAACGGCTACCGTTGCGAGCCCGAATATTTAACCGCCACAGGTGAACAGACAATTACTGTGTACTACGGCGGCAAAACCGCAACGTTTACCGTTACCGTTAATGCTTCAGAAACAAAGAATGAAGTCGGAGGCCAAGCGGTCTTAGGAAGA
>JAZNFD010000295.1:0-4337 GCA_045588975.1 Acutalibacteraceae bacterium
CTATACGCTTTTTCGATCTCTGCAAACAAATCAATCTGAAAATCTGTCTGTCCAAAATCATTCAGAATATCATAATCAAACGCTTCGATGCCAAGCTTTTTAAATTCGTTCTTGAATGTTCCTGATTGCTCAAACAGACAATGTGCTCTCATGTTTCCTTCTCCTCTCCCCGAAGTAGTATGCCGGAGTATTAAAAACAGCTCTTGCTCTTGCTGTCAGGACATCTTCACGACTTGCATTTTTTATTGCATATTGATAAAACGCTTCGCCCATTACTGGTTTTTGAGCTTGTTTTGTTTCTGTAAATCCTCTCATTTTGTATTTTCCTCATCTAGTGGTTACAAGTGGTTACAGAAATATTTTTAAAAGTTGTAACCGCTACAAACCGCATAAACACTGACTTTTTTGGTATTTTTTATAGGCGGTTACAAAGTTACAACTAAAACATATACGTATGCGTACAAAAAAATACATATACTTTTTTATATATTTTTTTTATTTATTTTTAACTCTATGTTTTTTCTGTAACCGCTGTAATTCTGTAACCGCTAAATCAATCAAACGGCAACTCATCACTAATATTGTCAGGAATGTCAATGAATCCTGTCTCTGGATCAACGTCTGTCATGACCTTTAGAATCACGGCTCTGACTGATTTACGTTTCCATTTGATAACTTTTGTCGGGTTGTTTTCCTTGTCCAAATCAAGCAAATTATTACTTTTTGCCCATCCAAGAAATGCTCTTGATTGATAACCGCCATTGTTAAGCATTAAATCAAAAGCTGTCTTGAAGATAATGACTTTTGTAACCTTGCCTTCGTCTTCTTCCTTGTAATAACCCCACGGCTCAATGTTTGGTATTATATCTTCCTCGGAACTCTTCAAGAAGTGTGCGTTCTTGATTGCTAGTTGCTCATGTATAAACTCATAACATCTCTTGTGCTCCGATATTTCGCTCCGGCTCTTCAGAACATTGAACGCTTGTTTAATATCAATCAAAATTCCATCTCTGAAGAATTCTTTTTCAACGAATCTGTCCGCCCATAGAATCTCCGCAAGTGGAATAAGCTGCTTGACTTCCTTTTCATCTCCGCAGTCTTTTGACATTTCTTTCAGCTCGGCAAGAATCGCTTCAACATCTCTGCTTACAACCGTCTGCCATGTTTCTCCATCATCTGTCGGTATATTCATCAACTTTTCAACGAACATCACACCAAAATGACCATAATTCTGACGAAAAACCTTTGCGGTTCTTGCACCATCTTCAAAAAGCTCTTCAGTCAATTCGATTTCAATGATTCTGTTGACCGCTCCACCTTGTTTCGTTTCAGCTGCAAGCGATCTTTCTCCGTTTGTTATGATGCAATTTCTCCAACTCTTCGGAGTTGTTAAACCCAAGCGGACATTTGACCGTTCTCGACCTCTGCCGGAACACCATTGATAAATCAGATTTGAAAACTTGCCTTCGTATTGGTTCTGAACCTGTGCTATATCATCAATCATCAATGGCATACTGTTTAAACAATCAAGTTTAACTTCAAGAGCTGTCGGAGTTGACTTTGCGTCTGAAATGTAGCCACCTTCTGACGGATCTCCCCAAATTGATCCTGCATACATCAATGCGACCGTCTTTCCTAAACCAGTGCCACCAAACAGAGACACTATAAACGGTAATGATCCACACGGTTCAACCAGGACCGATGCCAATGATGCTGCAAAGTACATTTGCAATTCAAACTTCCTTGTTTTTCTTATGTTTGCGACTTCTGCAATCCACTCATAGTTGTAACCGCTTGTCCTTGTTATGGAATCGAACAACGGTCTTAATGATTCCTCATTGTCAAACTCCATATCATTCGCATATGGCATAAATCCATTTCCGATCCATCCAAATTTGCTTGTGCTTTTCTTTTCCTCGATAACATCACAATTAAGTGATTCAATCTCGTTCAGGAACTTGACAAGATATCTTGCATTTTCGGATGTAACTTGAATTCCTTTGTTTGACAATTCAACTATCTTGTTTGCTGAAGATATTCTCTCTTTGTCTATGATGATTTCTCTCCAAAATCCACGGAGTAAATATCTCAATTTAACCTTGTAACTGTTTGTAACAACATTGCAATATACTTCAGCCGGATAAATCGGATGTCTGCAAGCACAAATTCTGCCGTAAGGTGTGTCAAGATATATTCCTGAATCATCTGCAAACCACATTCCGCAAGATAATTGCGGAGCATCTTTGAAATTCAAGACATTTCCTTCACCTTCGAACAATCCTTTTGCCATTGATTTGACAAGTTTGGTTTGCTCCTTTTCTCTTGCTTTAAATAACTTGCTAAAAGCATTCTTTGTCAGTCCAATATCTTTGCATCTTTTTTCAATGTCCAAAAGCTTCTTTACTCGGTCAAATTCATCAAGACTGAATAATTCGTCAAAAAACTCTTTGCTTGTGATTTCCTGGATGGACAACTCGTTAATTCTGTTAATGAACTTCAAAATGTTCTCGTCCATCTGGCACGATCTCCTTCTAATATCTTCAATATTTCTTTTGCGGTTTGATTAGTTCTACAAAACCGCCACTCGATGCCGTAAGCATAGGAGAGATTCTTCATTTGTTTGCAGAGCCATGATCCATTGATATTGGAATACTTGCTGCGCCATCTTTTAACGTCCTCGACCGTTTTGCAACTTGTACCTTCTATCAGAACAATCAACCTGATACCGTTCGATTTAGCTCTTTTAACCTCGTTCAAAAATCTGTGGTAATTTCCTTTACCGCTCGATAAATTGCCACCTATTTCGTCAAGATTCGCTTTCCTGTCTATGCTTATTGACTCGTTTTCCGTTGTCATGTAGTCTCCGACATCAAGCTTTGCGACCTTGTATTCAATGTTGTGTGTCCAAAGATAAGATTTTATGTGTTCCCACTTTTTCTCTCTGCTGTCAACAATCAACATTCAATCACCGCCTTAATTAAATGGAAGATCTTCTTCAATGCCATCTGGAATGTTCATGAAATCGTTGTTCGGCTTTGATTCATTTGCGGAATTGTCATCACTCTTTTTTCCGACAAACTCCAGGGAATCAACAACGACATCTGTGGTGTAGACTTTTGCACCGTCTTTGTTTGTGTATGATCCAGTCTGAATGCGACCGTTTAAAGCAATTGAGCTGCCCTTGTTGAAATATCTCTCAATGAACTCTGCTGTCTTACCAAAAGCCATACAAGAAATGAAATCGGCTTCTTGCTCCGCACCTTTCTTGTATTTTCTATTGCAAGCGACTGTGAATCTTGCAACCGCTGTCGGATTATCTCCAGCCGTATATCTAACTTCAGGATCACGTGCAAGTCTTCCAAGTAACTGAACACTATTCATTCTTCTTCTCCTTTTCCTCTTTATATTTCTTCATACAAGCCACGCATAATGTTTTTCCTTCGCAATTGCGCTTGCTGATTTCAACCAGTTCTGCAACAGATTTTCCTGATGCCGGAAGAATCACTTTTCCGCACTCTTCGCATTTTGTCTCTGAAAATTCCTTGATTCTGATTGCGTCTGTCATTTTTCCGAATGCCTTAATTGACTCGACTCTTAATATGACCTTATGTCCGACTGCATCAGCCGGATTGTCAGAATTTGGAGAGAATAAACGCTTCAAAGTCTTTGCGTTTGTTTTATTCAGCACAAGTGGTTTGCATTCCTCAAAGAAAACTGTCTGCTTCTGGACCTTTTGTTTTGTCTGTTCGTCATAGCATTCAGCAAAATCAATGTTTGTTATCGTAACAACCTTTTCAGCTCCTACTGTTCCGATCAACTCGGAATTGATAAAGTTCGGATCAATAACCTTTTCCCAACTATCTAGCATTTCAACTCTCCTCTCCATACAAATATTCAAGTTCTTCAAATCCGTGATAATTGTCAGCAAGCTTGCATTCGTGATACAATCCGATTAAAGCTCTGTATTCGTCATAGCCTTCGTTCATGTATTCCTCGGTACACGCATAGACTCTGACCGCATATGGAGCTTCTTTTTCTTGTGCAATGAACATAAATCCAGCATCTTCAAAGAAGTTTTGGAAATATCCTTCACGATACATTCCAGCTTGCAATTTGTAACCGTATTTTCTGCAACTCTTTTCGAATGCTCCGTCTTCGACAGACGCTGTTGTTTTATAATCGACAATAAACTTTTTTCCGCCTAAATTATGAATACAATCTGGGCGAACTTTGCATTCTTCTCCTGTCTGTTCATCTGTCCAAAAAAGACTCACTTCGTGCTCACCTTTTATCATTTCACTTGCAATCGGATGCTGATTGATTGCTTCTGACATTTC
>JAZNFD010000296.1:0-5770 GCA_045588975.1 Acutalibacteraceae bacterium
ACTTTCACCGTCAAGTGAAGTGCCTATATTGACAGAATCAGCCTTTAAGGGAGATACCTTATCGGTTATACTTATTCCGTCCTGTGAAGGAGCTATATTAAAGACCCACGCACTTCTGTTTTCGACCTGAGTATCATCAATTATAAAACGCGCGGTTGACCAGTCGGTATCGGTCATAATATAAGCCATATTATCCGCACCGCCGATATAATATGATGCGGTTTCGTTTGCAAATACGCTCAAGCCGTTTGTGTTTGCATATCCGTGGGTTTTTACAATCGCTTCGGAATCGTCTGTTTTACCGTCACCAACGGCACCGAAATCCTCATATGTAACATAATCCGTGAAAATTTTACTGTATTCGTAACCGTCTTTGAAATCATAAGCAGCTTGTGAATTCTGCGTGATTTCATCAAAAAAAGCGGTAATTCCTCTTGAAATGCCGATTTTTGAGCTTCCCGTGATGTAAACATTACCGTTTTCAACCTTAAGACTGAAAGCATCAGAATCATTCAGCTCTTCATCTATTATGAATGAATTCCGAACGGAATCACGTTCATCGGGCTGAACCGATTTACGGACTTCGGTAATTTTTTTACCGCAAGCCTCATAAATTTCATCGCATAACGTTTGTGCGGAATATTCGTACAGCTTGCCTTCACCGTAAACAACCGAATATTTATCAACAGGCACACCGTTGACCGTTAACGATTCAAGCGGTCTGACAATATACGGGCTTTCATAGTTACCCTTTGAAAGCTCGTTTTTCAGTTCGGGTTCGGAGAATAGAAGTGTAAACTGAGCGGTAAAAACAGAAACAACGCTCATTATAACAGCAATAATTTTTGAAAACATATTCATCACCTTTGTGCTTCAGTGTTATTTATGTCAAAATTTTCTTTTATTTATAATATCACAAAAACAGATTTTATTCAACCGTACCGTTAACCGCGGAATTGATTTATTTTCCGATCTGTGTTATTCTTTATGCGGACTCCGAAAGGATGTGATGCCGATGATGAAAGTGATAATCGCTTGTCTTAATTCAAAATATGTCCACGCCTCGCTTTCTCCGTGGTGTTTGCTTGCGGGAGTACGCGGATTTTCAAAAAATGATTATGATATTTCAGTCAAAGAATGCACAATCAACGGCAATTCTGCGTTATTTGCCGAAAAAATCATAAATGAAAAACCCGATGTTGTTGCATTTTCATGCTATATCTGGAACATAACCCGTACACTTGAAATCTGCCGTATCATCAAAGATAAATGTGACTGCAGAATCGTTCTCGGCGGTCCCGAGGTTGCATACCGCCCGAAAGATGTCCTTGAAAAATATGAGTTTACGGATTATGTGCTTTCGGGTGAGGGCGAATGGACTTTCCCCGAATTTCTCGATAACATCAACGGTGATTTATCGCTTGTTTCGGGTCTTACGTACAGAAATGACGGCAGAATAATCTCAAATCCCGAAAAAGAATGCATCGGCACTCCCCCGTCGCCCTATTCGGATGAATTTTTTGAGAATCTTAACGGCAGAATCACCTATATTGAAACAGCCAGAGGATGCCCCTACAGATGCGCTTTCTGTCTTTCGGGAAGATGTTCGTCTCTTCGTTTCTTTGACATTGAACAAATCAAAAACGATATTATCAGGCTCTCTCAAAGCGGTACGCAAACAGTAAAATTTGTTGACCGCACGTTCAATACCAACGCTGAAAGAGCAAACGAAATCCTGCTTTTCATCAAAGAAAATTACGGCAAGGATATTCCTCGGAATGTCTGCTTCCATTTTGAAATTGCAGGTGATATTTTAAAAGAAAGCACACTTGAAATCCTTGCGTCAATGCCTTACGGTGCCGTTCAGCTCGAAATAGGTATGCAGTCTTTCAATGAAGATACATTAAAGAAAATCAACCGTAAAACCAACATTAAAAAACTTATTGAGAACATCGGAAAGCTCATAAGCTTCGGAAATATGCATATTCACATCGACCTGATTGCAGGGCTGACGGGCGAGAATCTTGAAAGCTTCGCAAACGGCTTCAATATCTGTTATTCGCTCAGAGCGCATATGCTCCAGCTCGGATTCCTGAAACTTCTTTACGGTGCGGATATGCGTGAAAAAGCCGAAGAATACCCCTGCACTTTCACCGACGAACCGCCATATGAGGTCATCTCAACCCCGTGGCTGTCCGCCGATGAAATAACCATGCTGAAAAAATGCGAGGATGCCGTTGACAGACTT
This sequence comes from Acutalibacteraceae bacterium, assembly GCA_045588975.1. Classification (GTDB taxonomy): domain Bacteria; phylum Bacillota; class Clostridia; order Oscillospirales; family Acutalibacteraceae; genus CAG-177. The sequence goes on from JAZNFD010000296.1 coordinate 2,249, forward strand.
TATAACAGCGGAAGATTTTTGTTTACTCTCGGTTATCTGACCGAAGAAGCCGGCATTCCGCCCTTTGAGCTTTTCTGCAGTTTCGGAAATTTCGTTAACGGCAATAAAATGCCCCTTTCGGAATATGCGGAAAAACTTTTCGCTTTCTTTTCGGATAAATGCGACAAGGAAATACTGAGAGAAAAAATAATCTGCGATCTGCTCTGCTCTTCGGCATCGGTGCAGATTCCCGATGTGCTGAAAATAAAAGATCCGCTCTATAAGAAAATGAAAAAACATTTCATTGAAAATGTTGATAACAACATAAAAATTGCGATTCTTTATTCGGCAAATCAGGTCTTTGCGGTCAATCAGAGCAAGGAGAAGAATCTTCATAACAGGTATGAAGGCGAATTTTTCGATATCGGCGCATTATTGACTGATCAGGATTTGTGATAATATGAATACAGCAACGAGACTTCGTTTTCCATTTGCTCAGGTGCATTGAAAAGCAAGACTTTCAGATAAGATGTTATATTTCTGATTTTTTCGGTACTCTTTTCAAGCCCCGACAAAACATAGCAGATATGCTCGGAATCGAGATTTGAAAATACCGAAACAGCTTTTTCTCTCGGAATATTATCCTTGCCGATTCTGACCGTTCTGCTTGTGCCGTTAAGAACGGAGTATATGACATTAACGATTGCATCAATAATATTTTTGTTTTTATCACTTGCAATGCAATCATATTCTATCATTTCTCTTATCTCATCTTCCGTCACGCCGTAACAGACAGATGACTCATTCTTAATATATTCATTATTACTCTTCTCATTATTACTAACGGCTGATTCTGATACTTTGCAAAGTTCGGTTTTATGACTTTGCAAAGTCTTGTTTTCAGCTTTTGCAAAGTCTCGTTTCAAGCCGTTCAAAAACAGCGGTGTGATATGTATTCTCGACGGTTTGCATCCGTTTGTTCTTTTCCTTTTTATTAATCCTCCGTCTTCGAGTTCACGGAATAATCTCTGAACTCTTGTTTTACCGCACCCCATTTTTTCACAGATTTCATCAACGCAATAGATAACATATACTCCATCGCTTTTATCCGAATATTTTTCCGCATTTTTTATTGAGAGTCCGTAGCGGTCAAGAATCATTGCAAGCAAAGTTCTTGCTTCAATTGAAATCTGCAAAAAATCGGGATTTTCAATTAACGCACGGGGATAACGGATATACGGATATTCGGGAATTTTTTCTTTTTTTAAGCTTTTCAACAGTTTATTCCTTTCATTTATTAAGGAAAGTTTTATGCCTCAGAAAACTCCCCTCACCCTAAGGGCAAACACCCGTATTTTTTAACCCAAAAAGGTTTCTTTATTTACCGTTTTCTGAAAAATTTATATAAAATTTACATTTTACCCGTAATACTTGAAAAAACGGCGGTTTTTATTTATAATTCAATCATTAACGAGGTGATTTCAATGCTTTTTGACAAATCGGAAATTTCGGGATTAACCCTGCAAAACAGAATCATCCGAAGTGCAACCCACGACGGACTTGCGGACAACAGCGGTGCGCCCTCCGACGAGCTTATAAAGAAATACTCAAACCTTGCAAAAAACGAGGTCGGATGCATTATCACGGGTTATGCCGCAGTCAGCAGAAACGGTGTTTCGCCATATCCGAGAATGATGAAGATATATGATGATTCGGTGATCGAAAAATATAAGGAAATGACCGATGCGATTCACTCTTACGGCACGCCCGTAATTCTTCAGATTGCCCATTGCGGCAGACAGACATCGTCAAAAGCAATCGGACTTCAGAAGGTAGCACCGTCGAACGTGCTTCACGCATTCTATCCCGACAAAGCAAAGGAATTGACGGATGATGAGATTCACGGAATTATCGACGATTTTATCAATGCCGCTGTCAGAGCCGAAAAAGCGGGCTTTGACGGCGTTCAGCTTCACGGCGGCCACGGATATCTTCTCCACGATTTTCTCTCGCCTTACGGCAACAGAAGAAAAGATTCCTGGGGCGGTACTCTCGAAAACAGATGCAGAATCGTTGAACTGATTATCAGCGGAATAAAAGAAAAAACAGCTTTACCCGTCTGGATAAAGCTGAGTGCCGAAGACAACAGAAAGAACGGAATGAACATTGAATCATCCGTCGAAATCTGCAAAAGGCTCGAAAAAGCGGGATGCGACTGCATCGAAGTGTCTTGCGGCACGGTTCAGGACGGAATGAACACGATGCGCAGCAAGCTGATGCCGATGGATGCCGTTTTCAGATACAGAGAGCCTTGCGCATCGTTCCCGAAGTTTCTCAATAAAATCGCTCTCCCCGCCGCAAATCTGATAAATCCGCTGATTAAACAGCCGTCACCTCTTGAGAATTTCAACGTTGAAAATGCGGCAACAATCAAAAAGAACGTCAGCATTCCGATTATCGCAGTCGGCGGCATACACAAAGCTGACGATATGAAAAAAATCATTTCAGACGGAAAAGCCGATTACATTTCGATGTGCCGACCGTTCATCTGCGAAGCCGACCTTGCAAAGAAACTGAAAAACGGTCAAAAAGAAGCAAAATGCATAATGTGCAATTATTGCGGTCTCGTCATTGAAAAAGAGCCGACAAGATGCCTTTACGGCAGAGTTAAATAAAAACAAAAGCGGTCTGCAGAGGGATAACCTTTGCAAACCGCTTATTTTATTTTGCATAGAGAATTCCGATAACGTAATTTCTGAATCTGCAGGGCATAATTTTGCATAGCAAAACAACCGTTTTATAAGCAAAACCGATTGCATATACAGGCTTTACGCTCTTTTTGAGAGCGATTTTCGCAATATATTTACCCGCAAAATCGGGACTCATACCCTTCTGCTCATCCTTTTCCATACCCGCAACGCTCTTTGAAATTCTGCCGCCGTAAACATCGTCGCCGTCAAAATCCTTTTTGCGTGACTGTGTGAATTCCGTGCAGATATCACCCGGTTCGACTGCGGTTACGGAAATGCCGAAAGGCTTGATTTCATTGGCAAGTGCAGACGAATATGACTCAATCGCCGCCTTGGTTGCGGAATAATATGTCTGAAACGGAATGTGAGCCACCGCCGCAACGGAGCTGATATTGACGATTCTTCCGCCGCCGTTTTTGCGCATGTAAGGAATAATCTTTCGACACATTAAATCCGTGCCGAAAAAATTGACTTCAAACTGCGCTTTTGCATCGGCGGTTTTTGTGAATTCAACCGCACCCGAAATTCCGAATCCCGCGCTGTTAACGAGAATATCGATTCTGCCCTCTTTTTCGAAAACGGTTTTGACGGATGAAATAACGTTTTCTTCGTTTGTTACGTCGGTTGTGATATTAGTAAATTTTTCCGAGGGAATGCATCGGCGGCAGAAATCATAGACGGTGCATCCCGCATCGTGCAAGGCTTCGGCTGTGAATCTGCCGATACCCGAGCTTGCACCCGTGACGATTGCAACTTTATTCATTAATTGCATCCTCCGAAAATTTTGCATTTA
>JAZNFD010000297.1:0-18154 GCA_045588975.1 Acutalibacteraceae bacterium
AAGTCCCTTCTGGAAATAGGGTTTGTTGTTGAGTGCGAGCCTGAGAATGCCTTTTGAATCCTTGACGATTGAGAACTTTCTCATGCCGAAGTAGCTTTTGACTTCATCCTTTTCTCCGTTGCAGTCGAGAGTCAGATAAAGGTCGTAGAGGAACGGAGATTCGGGACTCCAGAGCTTTGCATCGGGAATGTGTACAGCATCCTTTGTGGAAATTTCGCCGTCATAAACAACTTTCTCTCCGTCAAGAACACGGGCATAGAGCTTGCATCCGCAATTGCAGTTGGTTGTAACATCGATGTTGATTGTGCTTTTGTCTATATCGGGGAGAAGTTTGATTTTTTCAATTCTGCAGTGATTTACAGGCTCGAGCCATACGGTCTGCCAGATACCCGAAGTTGCGGTGTACCAGAAGCCGTGGGTTTTGTTGACCTGCTTGCCTCTCTGCTGATGACCCGAATCCGTGGGGTCATAAACCTTGACGGTAAGTTCGTTTTCGCCGTCTTTAAGTACGTCTGTTATATCAAAACTGAACGGATTATATCCGCCCGTGTGTTCTCCGACAAGAACCGAGTTGACCCACACACTGCACTGCCAGTCAACAGCGCCGAAGTGAAGAAGAGTTCTTTTGCCGCTGAATTCATCTGTCAGGGTGAATTTTCTGCGGTACCAGAGTCTTTGCTCGGGAGAGAGGGGCTTGTTAACCCCCGATGCTTCGGATTCGATTGAAAACGGAACAAGAATTTTGCCGTCAAATTTTTCGGGGATATCCGAATTCTTATCGGTTACGGCGTAATCATATTCTCCGTTAAGGCACATCCAGCTGTTTCTCTCAAGCTGAGGTCTCGGATATTCGGGAAGCGGACAGCTTTTGTTGATTTCTTTAAACCATCTTGTTTTTATATTGCTCAATTGATACATCTCCTTTAATTGTAGAATCCGCAAAGACGCGGCATTCCGCCGACATCAACGGTCTGAATATCAATTTTTGATTTCCAACCGTTTGCCTTTTTTAGTTTCACTTCAAAAGACTGGCTTCCGTCTTCGTTTGTTTCTTCAAATTCAATTTCAAATTCAGACCAGTCATATTCTTTTTTTGTTTCAGCAGCATTATACTGAATATCAAAATAAAGAATGCCGTCGATTTCGACATATTTCTTCGGCTCGTTGAGAAGAGTGTTGACCACTTCTTCGGTGTAAACCGATCTGAGCAGGGTTTCGAGCTCAGCATAACTGCCGATTTTATCGGAAATTACGGGGGCGAAGGTCTGGTTGCCTTGTGTAACGGTTTTTGACATATCGACGGGAAGATGACCTGAACCGAAAATCTCATCTGCAATAAATCCGTTTGATGAAACGAGAGAACGAAGAACCGTCATTTTTCCTTCGCCGATGTAAACCTTGTCTTTTTCGGAATTACCGCATCCCGAAAAAACGGTTATAATTAATAATACGGAAACGAAAAACGAAATAATCTTTTTCATAAAATGACTCCAAATAATTGTAGTTATTATAATTATATATAATTTTTATTTAATAGTCAATCTTTCAATTGTTAAAATTTAAGCAAATTATACAAAAACGGACATCTTTACGACGCCCGTTTTCATTTTTATTTGATTGCTATAAGAGTAACCGCCGAAATAACCGCCTGAATCATACAAAAACGGAAGATAACCTGAGTGTTTGACCAGCCCTTGTTTTTTCTGAAGTGGTCATGAAGCGGTGTGCGGATATTCTTGAATGCGTTTTTCATTTTAAGGAAACGGATAAGCGACACTTTGACGATGCCGAGAAGACCGTCAAGGCAAAGCATGAAACAGAAAGGAATAACGAGAAGGATGTTACCTGTTTTGAAAATGCAGATGCAAAGGAAAAGACCGAGTGCTCTTGAGCCGGCATCGCCCATCATCATTGTGCTGGGTTCGGCATTTCTCCAGAGGTATGGGAGAAGGGTGAAAATCATTATGATTATGAGGTAGTTGATTTTCACGTCTTCGGCACCGAGAATTGTGACAGCGCCCATAATCGAAATGAGTGAAACGATTGTGAGACTTCCGCAGAAACCGTCAATTCCGTCGGAGCAGTTTGTTGCGTTAATGAGCATCCATACAAGAACAGCGGCAATCACTCCGAAAACAACGGGCGGTATGTTGAGTGTCATCCCGAAAAAGCTGACACTTAACATATCGGGGTTGAAATAAACGAAGTTAGCGGCGGTAAGTGCGGAAATAACGAGGTCGATTGCGCCTTTTTTATATTCACCCCAGGGTTTTTCGGCTTTGTCGTCAAGATAACCCGAAAGCATGCCGAGAAAAATCAGAATAAGATAGAAATAATATTCAAGATTCATTACTATTGCTGTTGAATTTACGGGAAGAGCAAGGGTGAGGAGCGAAACGATAATGAAAGCGCAAACAAAAACAATTCCTGCGCCTCTTACTTTGCCTGCAGAGAGTTTGCCGTTGAATGCGAAGTCTCTGCCCTGGTCACGGGGAAGCTTATCCTTGAAGAGAGCAAGCAGAACAGAGCAGACGATAACAGGCAGAATAACAATTCCGAGCCAGCTTAATTTTTCCGGTACAAGATTAAAAAACATAATAAACCTCCGATGATTAGTTGTCAGTTTCTTTTTCTTTTATTTCAAATTCGGGTTCTCCCGCTTTTTTCATATGTTCAACAAGAATCTCACGCAGCATTGCTCTCGTTTTTGAGAATCCGGGATGCGCTGCAAGATTGTTTTTCTCATAGGGGTCGTGTTTTAGGTCGTAAAGGCAATCTTCGTAATATACATCCGAAAATGCCTTGTCGGCATTTTTGGCGGAAACGGAGTATTTCCATCTGTCTGTTCTGACAGCTCTGCCTATCTGACTTTCCGAAATCTGAATAAACACGCTTTCGTGGCCTTTTTTATCCGTCAGGCTTTTACCCATAAAATGCTCGGGAATTTCTGCACCGGCAAGGTCGAGCACCGTTGCAGGCAGGTCGATAAGAGAAACGAGGTCTTTTATTCTGCCGCCGCCCGTGAATGCTCCGCCTGTAATGACAAGAGGAACTTTGGTGCTGCCTTCGTGGCACGAACGCTTGTATTCGGCATTGCGTGTTCTGAAATGGCAACCGTGGTCAGAGGTGTAAATAATGATTGTGTTGTCATATAAGCCCTCGTCTTTGAGAGTCTGAATAAGTTTGCCGAAATTCTCGTCAACACGGTTGCAGCACGCAAGGTAAGACGGCATCTGAAGTCTCCAGTCGCCGAGGGTACCCATCAGGTCGCCGGGAATTTCATAGTCCTTGAATTTCTTTGCAAGACCTCTCGGTGATTCGAAACGCAAACGGTCATTCTGATGATGAGGCTCAAGCTGAGAAACAAACATGAAGAAGGGTTTGTCGTGCTGTTTCTTGACATAGTCAATTGCGAAATCGTTGATTTTATCCGCTCTGTATCCTTTGAAATTGATTTTATTGCAATTTTCGTCGAAAATATAGCCGTTGTAACCGTGAGAAGTGAATTCAAGAATATCAGCGGCTCTCCAATAATCATAGCCGCCTCTTCTCTCTTTCGGAGTCGGCTTTGTTGCAAGACGGTGTTCCTTATCGGAGGCAAGATGCCATTTGCCTATATATGCCGTATCGTAGCCTGCGTCGGAAAGATAATGAGCGATGCCTTTCATATCCGTGGGGAGTGCGATGTCATTTCTGTAACAGCCGTTCTGAGATGCATAAACTCCGCTCTGCAGGCAGGCGCGCATCGGTCCGCAAACAGGCTGGCAAGTGAACGCATTTTCAAAAAGAGTGCCTTCCTCTGCCATTGCGTCAAGATTCGGTGTGACGTCAAGCAGCTGACCGTAACAGCCTGCGGTATCCGCTCTCTGCTGGTCTGAAAAATAGAAAATAATATTAGGCTTTTTCATTTCAACTCTCCTTTATCTTCTGACACTTTTCAGCTTTTCAAGCACATGCAGAATGAAATCCATCTGCGGGCAGTAGCCCGAAAGCTGATTGTAAAGGCTTCTGTATCTCTTGCATCCGCCGCCGCAAACGGTTTTGACGGGGCAGGAAGCGCAAAGAGAATTCTTTTCTTCGTTGTGTTCAAAGAATTTTTTCAGTCCTTCGGAATTCAGAATTCCGTTGATATCCGTATCGTTTATGTTGGCGCATTCAAATTCATCGAGGCAATAAAAATCGCAGGGATAGCAAGTGCCGTCTGCTTCAACAACAAGCTGAGCGTTGCATCTGCCGCTTGCACCGCATTGCTCGGCAACGCCTTTGGTAATAAGCGAAAGCAGATTATCGAAATCTCTGACATAAAAGTGGTTTCCTTTTGAAACTTCGGCAAACCACAGATTGAACAGTCTCTTTTTGAATCTCGCAAGCTGTTTTGCACCGATGCTGTAATCACCCTTTTCACCGTTGAGCGGGTCGAGGCAGTAGATGGGCTGAACATTGCGGAAATCATTTCTGATATAGAAATCAAAAAGCATTGATGCATCGGTTTTTGCCGTTATGACAGAGAGAATATTGAATTCGACGCCGTGCTTGCGCAGGAGCGCTGTTCCTCTCATTGCATCGTCAAATGACTTGCATCTGTTTTGGTTGTGCAATTCCTTGTCGCCGTCAACCGAAACACCGATAAGAAAATCGTTTTCTTTGAAAAGTTTGCAGAAATCTTCGTCGATAAGAGTTCCGTTTGTCTGGAGTGTGTATAGGATGACACTGCCCTGAGTTCTGTTTTTTTCTGCAATTTCTATGAAATCTTTGAAAAAATCAATGCCCGCAAGCAGAGGCTCACCGCCCTGGAACATAAAGGTCAGAACCGAGTTTTCGCCGCAGAAATCAAACATCTTTTTTATCAGATTTTCCGCAGTTGAAATTTCCATTATCTGAGTTGTATTTTTTTTGCGTGTATCCGCTTCATCGCAATAAAAACAGTAGCTGCAGCGAAGATTGCACGCAGATGATGCGGGTTTGATTAAAGCGGTCATCTGCCGCATAAAAACACCTCTTTTGCACAGATTAATTTAAGGTGATTGTGTGAACAAGAAAGTTAAAGAATATTTTATGTGTTTTGCCGTCGGAGCGGTTGCGTACGGCCTTATTGAGATTATCGTCAGAGGCTATACTCATTGGACTATGGCGCTTACCGGCGGAGCTGTTATGGTTCTTCTGAATCTTATAAGCCGAAACGGCAGCATCAACATTCTGGTTAAATGCCTTCTGGGGATGACTGTCATAACAAGTCTTGAATTTGCTGTCGGGATGGCTGTTAACGTTGGCTTCGGCTGGAATGTATGGGATTATTCGGATAAACCCTTTAACCTTTTTGGTCAGATTTGTCTGCAATTCTGTATAGGCTGGTTTTTTCTCAGCATACCTGCATACGAAATCTGTTCTTACATCCGAAAAAGACTCAGCTTTGGCTGATATATTCTTTTATGCCGTTGACCGTTGCCCGAGCGAGAATATCTCTGTTGGAAGCAGTCTGAAGAATCTCGCATTCATTCATATTTGAAACAAAGCCGTATTCAATAAGAATTGCGGGGCATTCCTCAACTCTCGCAACTCTGAATGCATAGAAGTTTGCACCTCTGCTGACTTTGTTTTTGATTTCGGCGGATTTATCTTTGTAAATCTCATTTTTATATGCATTCACTATGCTGTTGTGGATTGCCTTTGCAAGCGGCTGACCGTAGGCTCTGTAGTAATAAGCCGAGGTACCCATTGCAGAGGCGGTTGAACTTGAGTCGCAATGAATGGCGATAAACATATCGGGGTCATTGTTTCGCACGGCATTGTTTCTGTCCGTGTAGCATACCCATTTGTCGGTTGTTCTTGTCATAATCACCTTTGCGCCCTCAGCTTCAAGAAGCTCCTTTACCTTGGTGGCGATGGAAAGGTTGATGTGCTTTTCGCTGCCTAAGCTTGATGATGAAACCGCGCAGGCGGCACCGGGGTCAATTCCGCCGTGACCGGGGTCGAGCATAATTGTGTAGCCGTTGAGTGTGGATGAAGGCTTGTGCTTGACGGTGATGACAAGGTTGCCGTCATTGTTGAATTCATAGTGGAATCCGTAGAATTTGCCTGCGTTTGCAAGCTTCATCGAAAGCGTGACTGTTGAGGTCTTTGCGTCAGAACTCCAGCTTGCACTTTTGATAACGGAATCCATAAACGCAAAGTTGCCTTCCGCTGTTACAGTGTCGCTGAAAACGAAGTCAAGACCTGTGCAGTTGAGGGATGATACGGCAACGGGTCTGTTATTATACATATTGTAGCTTTGACCCGTAAGCTTTGCTGAGAAAGCAACGGCTCTGTTCATTTCAAGAATGATGGTTGTTTTGCCGCCGCCTGAGTTACACGAAAGAAGCTTGATGCTGTTTTTGGGCATAACATAGCCGTCTTTTATGCTGATATGAGTGATTTTGCCCATGCTTCCCGATGCGAGTCTTTCTTCACGGAGAGTGGGCACTTTAAGACCGGATGCGAGAATATAATAAGTGTCTCCGTCGAGCTTTACGGGTGAGCCGTTCACATAGTCGACAGTTCCTTTGAGAAGGGGGGAACAGTCGGGCACGGAGAAGGTACTGCTCGTGTTGCCCGGATATACTTCAACGTAATCGTCGATAATTTCACATATTTTAGTGCTGCCGAGACCGTAATTTTCGGTGTAGAAATATTTCTGCAGAGATCCGTTTGACGGAGGATTCTGCTGAACTGTCTGTGACTGTGTTTCAACCTGAGTTTCGGTGGCTTGTGATTGACTCGGAGTTGTGGTGCTGACGGTCTGAGTTTCGTTTGTTCCGACCGAAGTTGTTGTTACCGTCGGTTTTGCGTCCGGTTGAGTTGTCGGTGCTTGAGTTGTCGGCTTTGCCGTTGTTGAAGGCGGCTGAGTCGGAGGGGGAGAGGTTACAACCTCTTTTGCGGCTACCGTAACATTCGCACCGTTTCCGGACTCTGTGAGAGAATTGTATTTTGCGGTGACTTTATATCTGCCGAGCTTCTGAATTTTTGTTGTGCTTTGAGGAGTTTCGAGAGATGCGGTGAAGGTTGTGAAGTCCGATGCCGCATCGGGTGTGTCTTCACCGTGACCGCCTGATTGCTCCATTTTATATGTCTTGCCGTTGAATGAGACGGTAACGGTTGCATCCTTGAGAGCAACTGCGGAAATTTCAACAAGCATTCCGCCGGGGACAGAAATATCCTCTGATGGCGAAACGGATTTGAGAAGTTTTATTTTGTAGGTTACTTTATAAGTGTATGTTTTGCCTTTGTGTTCGAATTTTATTGTGTTTTCGCCGGGAATAAGCTGACAGTCGAGTGAGAAATCACCGTTTTTCGCAACGGAAAGCTTCTGCCCGTTGCAAAGAAGGTCGTGGGCGGGGCTGCTTGTACCTCTGAAGGTGATTTTTGACTGCTCAACGGTAATTGAAGTTTTGCTGTGGCTTGTGAGCGAAAATTCTTTGTCAAGAAGATATGTGTCACGGTTTTTAATGTAGTTTTTAACAATATCCGCCGCAGCTCCCGATGCATTTTCGATTTCGTTGAACGGATAAAATGCAAGCGCCTTGCACATAGACATATCCGCTGAAGCGGCAACAAGTTCAACTGCGGCAGTTGCTTTGTCGGTTGAATAGGACTTGAGTCCGCTCAGGTCGTGGCAAAGCCAGATGGGATAAGATTCTTCGTTCCAAACTGTCTGAGCAGATCTGAACGAAGCATCTTTGCCGCTTTCGTGAGAAAGAAAAACAAAATCTGCTTTTCTGCTGTCGATAAGAGAAGTAAGAGATTCGGATGCCTTTGAAGTGAAATCCGGTTCAAGTCCGATAAGTACATATGAGTCGATTGTTTTAAGTGAATCGCAGAGCTTGCCGACTGTTTCCGTATAAGGTGCGGTAATTGTTTCGTCGCATCCGCCGATGATAACGAAATCAACATTGTTTTTCTCAACGAAAGTTGTGATATATTCCGGGTTTTCGGAAGCATCAGCTTTGATTCCGAAATACAAAGAATAGCTTTTGGCTGCTTCAAGAAGCGGGATAATTCCGTCGGCGTTATCCTTTGTGAGTTCAAAAATAACCGTGTTGAATCCCAGTTCATTGAATAAAGCGAGTTTATTTACACTTTCGCTTTCCGAATATGAATTATACACCGAAGCAATGACCGTTTCGGGTCTTTGGCTTTTGGGTCTGCCCATAACCGCAACGGTCTGTTCCTGCGTGGTTTCGGCAGCAGAAGTTGTTGTGTTTTCGTTTTCGTAGTTGCTTTTAAGTGAATCGAATTTGCCCGTTGCAAACATTGCGGTAATGATACCGATGATCACAACGGCGATTCCTGTAATTGCAGCTATAAGAATTCTGTTCTTTTTCATCTTTTTCCCCGATGCCGTCAGTTGACGGCGTTTTTTAAATTCTGAATTTCTGTTTTACAAGCGCTTCGGTTTAAATCCTGATAGGAAAAAACAACGAATCCGCTGTAGCTTTTATTGTTTCTGATTGCATTTATCTGGCGGGCAAGAATGTCGGAATTTTTCTGCCATTCTGCCGAGCCCGAACCTGCATAATTATCTTTTGTTGCGCATTTGTATGCCGCAATTCCGCAAGCGAGCTTAACGCCCGATGCTCTTGAAAGACTGCTCCATTTTTTGAGGAGAGAGTTGAAACCGAGTGTTTCGTGCTCAAAGCCGAAATAAATCTGCGGAATAATCAGATCGGCATAGCCTGTACGCGAGAGCCATAATTCGCAGTCGGCATAATATTCATTGTAGTTTTTGTCAAGCTGTGCGGCGGGGCTGATGCTGACCGTCAGCGATGAATCAGCCGATTTTACCGCCGAATAAAGCGAAGAAACAAATGCGTTGACGCTGTTTCTGCGCCAGTCCGAAAGACTGAGGGTGCCGCCTTCGGATTTGTAAAGTGAGTACTGCTTTTTGTCAATTGAGGAATCGGTTGACGGATAAAAATAGTCGTCGATATGTATTCCGTCAATATCGTATTTGCTTATTATTTCACGGACACCGTCGATAATTCTTTTGTGGTTGGACGGGCATGACGGATTGTAGTATATTCCGTTTGAAAGTATGCAGATTTCGCCGTCTGCGTTACCCGAATCTATAATTGCTTTTGCGGGATTTTTGCTGCTGAGAAGAGACGCATCTTTTTTTGTTGAAACTCTGAAAGGGTTAATCCATCCGTGAACGGAAATTCCGTATTTGCCTGCGCTTTCGAGCATGACCGCAAACGGGTCAAACGGAAGGTCGGTGCCTTCTTTGCCGGCGATATATGATGAATAAGGATAAATGTCGGATTTATAAAACGCATCCGAAAATGCCCGGAGATGGACGAACGCCGTGTTAAGACCGAGGTCTTTTATGTTTTTGAACATCTTATCCGTTGCGGATTTGTATTCTTCTCTTGTTTTTCCTGCGGCGGAAATATGGTCGTAGCAGGAAATCCAGATTCCGCGGAGCTCGGCTGAAACAGAGGATGCGGATGTGGTCTGTGCCGCAGTCGGTTTTACGGTTGTGACGGGTTTTGTTAATGGCTTTGTTGTCGTGACGGCAGGCTTTACTGTTGCTTTAACCGTTGTTTTTTCTGTAACTTTTACGGTTTGTTTTGCCGTTGTTTTGATCGGTTTTGTTGATGCGATGGTTGATGCAATGCCCGTTATGATATTCATAACCGTGATTTCTTCCGCGGTTTCCGATATCGTTTCAGTCTGCTGATATGTGTGAGAATAATATTCCGAGTATTCTTCCGTTACGGCTTCGGTATGTAACTCTGTTTCGGGCAGAACAATTTCATCGCTCCTGAGTTGACACGATGTGAATAAAAATGATATAATTAAAATCAAAGGAATAAGTTTTTTCATCTGCTTTTCCTTTCATTGTTGTTTTCAAAACAAGTATATTTAAAAGGACTGTTTATAATGCCGTGGTATTTATATTTACTTTTTATTTATTTTATCGGAATTTCAATTGTTGCAGTTGTGATGACTGTTTCGGATAAGATGTCTGCGAAATCAGGCAAATGGAGAACTCCCGAAGCAACGCTGATGCTGGTCGGTCTTTTCGGTGGCGCTGCAGCTATGTTTATTACAATGAAAATCATACGCCACAAAACGAAACACCTTAAATTTATGATCGGTTTGCCGCTTGAAATTGCTTTGCATTTTGTGGTTTTCTGTATGATATTTTATTCTTGATATCAGCTTATTTACTCCCGCAGGATTAAGTGAAATTACTTGATCCTGCGGGGATTTTATTATTTTAAAGAGTACTCAGATCATAAGGTGTCTGCTGATAAACGAAATAATTCAGCCAGTTGGTGAAAAGCAGATTTGCCGTGCCTTTCCAGCACATCTTCGGGAGCATATTCGGATCATCATCGGGGAAGTAGTTGAAGGGTACTTTGATTTCAAGCCCTTTGTTGACATCTCTGAAATACTCTTTGGCAAGAGTTTCTCTGTCATATTCCGAATGGCCTGTTGCAAAGAATTTTCTGCAATCCATGTCAGAAATAAGATGAACGCCCGCTTGCTCGGAATAAGAGAGAATCTGCAAATCCTTGACAAGCGCGATGTCGCTTCTTCTGTTTTCCGTGTGTCTTGAATGCGGCACGTAGAACGTGTCGTCCATGCCTCTCATCAGCGGATGATAGGTGTCAAGACACTTGTGGGGGAAAACGCCGAAAAGCTTTTCGTCAAGCGGGTATTTCGGAATTCCGTAATGATAGTAAAGAGCTGCCTGAGCACCCCAGCAGATATGGAAGGTTGAGTAAACGTTCTTTTTGCTCCATTCAAAAATGGTGCAAAGCTCGTCCCAATAGTCAACCTGCTCGAATTCAAGGTTTTCAACCGGTGCGCCCGTAACGATAAGACCGTCATATTTCTTTTCGCGGATTTCATCGAAAGTCTTATAGAATTTCAGCATATGCTCCTGAGAAGTGTTTTTTGATTTATGCGACTTTACCTGCAGAAGCTCGACTTCAACCTGAAGCGGAGAGTTGCTGAGCAGCCTGAGAATCTGGGTTTCCGTTTCGATTTTTGTCGGCATAAGATTGAGAATCAGAATGTTGAGCGGACGTATGTCCTGCGACATTGCTCTGTCCTCAGTCATAACAAAAATATTTTCGGATTCCAGTGACTTGTGTGCGGGAAGTTCGTTTGCTATTTTAATTGGCATTGGATCACCTTACCTGAGAATTTTATCTTAAAGAATTTTCTTGTTTGCCGTAAGAAGTGCTTTTGAAACCGCCGATGCAATAACGAAACCTGCGATTGCTTCAACAACACCGTTGAGTCCGACAAACCATGCAAAGAATGAAACTATGTTTGTTGCGGCGGACTGACCGTAGAGATTTGCGAATACGTCTGTCTGACCGAAGAGCAGGATGAATCCTCCGACGAAAAGAAGTGTGTTGAGAAGCGGACAGGCAAGACCCGAAACGGTGCAGGGGATTGAGTTCGTTTTGCAAACCTTTGAAAGACCTTTGAAGATAAGGCTTGTCAGCCAGCCTTCGAGGATTCTCGGCACAAAGCAGAGAATAAAGGTAAGAACCGGACTTACGTTAACGAGCATGGCTCCGAATGCGCTCATTCCCGAAAAAGCCTGCCAGAAGCTGGTAAGACCGAAAATTGCGCCGCATACTGCCCCGGCAGAAGGACCGAGTACAATTGCACCGATGGCAACGGGAATGATGTTGAGCGTTATTTCGATAACGCCGATTTTGATGTAGCCGATGCTTGTGAAGCCGAATATGAGCAGCAATGCAACAAGCACGGACAGCTGGGTGAGACGCAGGATTTTTCCTGCTTTTGCGGATGATTTTGACATAATATATATTCCTCCTTGCTGTTACTCCTTTAACAGTGAGATGCATCTTAACGGCTGTATTTCCGTGATAAGCCGTCAGATACTTATTCTGTTTTCGGGATGCAACGCAAAATTTGACGAATAAAAATATTTACTTTTTGTTCTTTTCGTAAAGAACTTTAAGACCGTAGAGGATAAGTTCTCTGTTGAAAATTATTTCCTGTTTGCAGCTTTTGATGAGGTCCTTTGCGAGGCCGCCCGTTGCAACTCTTGATGCAACCTTTTCACCGAGCTCCTCCTCAAGCTTTTCGCACATACCGTCTATCATCGAGGCATAGCCGAAAACAGTACCCGACTGCATGGAGTCAATGGTGTTTTTTCCGATTGCTTTTGCGGGAGTTTTAAGGCTGATTGCAGGAAGCTGAGAAGTTTTTGCCGAAAGAGCGTCAAGCGAAATTCCGATACCGGGTGCGATTGTACAGCCACAGAAAGCGCCGTTTTTATCGATAACGCTTATCTTGCTTGCCGTGCCGAGATCAATAACGAGGCAGGGGAGCGGATAAAGAGCCGCCGCACCGACGCAGCCTGCAAGAAGGTCGGCACCGAGCTGAGCGGGGTTATCTATCAGAATGTTCATACCCGTTTTGATTCCCGGTCCGAGAATCATAGGCTTGCAGCCCGTAACTCTTTCAACCGCACTGCTCATTGCTCCCGAAAGCTCGGGTACGACGCTGCTGATTGCTGCACCGTCAAAGCTGTTGCACGGCATTTCGTAAAGTGAAAAAATCTGCTTGAATTCAACTGCGTATTGGTCGGGTGTTTTACTGCGGTCAGTTGCGAGCCTTGAAACAAAGACAAGCTCATCTTTATTATAAACACCCATGGTGATGTTGGTGTTGCCGATATCGATTGCGAGAAGCATAGCATAATCCTCCTATTATAATCTTTCTAATTATACTACATAAAAAAAAATAATGCAATGAAAAATCACTTGCATTTGTTAAATATTATTGTATAATAAATTAAAAATAATGGAAACGGAGGGGGTCGTTACCGTGAAATGCTCGGTGTGCCCGAGAAACTGTATGGCGGACAGAGAAAAAAATACGGGATTCTGCTCCGTCGGCGAGAAGATAAAGGTGGCAAGATCGGCTCCGCATTTCTGGGAAGAGCCTTGCCTCAGCGGTGAAAAAGGCTCGGGTACCGTGTTTTTTTCGGGATGCAACCTCGGCTGTGTTTTTTGCCAGAATTACGGGCTCAGCCACGATGCATTCGGCAAAGAAGTGACAGAAAAAGAAATTATGAAAATCTTTGATGAGCTTATCAAAAAAGGTGTTCATAATCTCAATCTGGTTACTCCGACTCATTATGCGCCGATGCTTGCAAAAGTGCTTGAGGAATACAAGTCGCCCGTACCCGTTATCTGGAATTCATCGGGCTACGAAAAGGCGGAAACTCTGAAAAGGCTTGAGGGGCTTGTTGATATTTACCTTCCCGACCTCAAATATTTTGATTCGGCTCCCGCTCTCAAATATTCGGGAGCGGAGGATTATTTCGAATACGCATCATCGGCAATCCTTGAAATGCAAAGGCAGGTCGGCACGGTCAGACTTGATTCTGACGGAATCGCAAAAAGCGGACTTATAATCCGTCATATGGTATTGCCCGGTAATATTTCTCAGGCGGTAAAGGTCTTTTCGTGGGTGCGTGAAAATCTGCCCGAAGATACTTATATCAGCGTTATGCGTCAGTATGTTCCTTTCGGGAAAGCCAAAGAAATGCCGCCGATAAACAGAAGACTTTCTGCGAGAGAATATTCAATAGTAAAGCAGAAAATACTTGCTCTCGGTTTCGAAAACTGTTATTTTCAAAGCGGAGAGGCAGCAGAAGAAAGTTTTATTCCAAATTTTAACCTTGAAGGTGTTGACCTTTAATAAAATATTTGGTAAATTATTAATTGTAAATAAACATTTGGAGGTTTTTTTATGTCAAAAGCAAAAGGATTCGGCGCGGAATTCAAAAAGTTCATTATGAGAGGCAATGTTATTGACCTTGCAGTCGGTGTTATCGTCGGCGGTGCATTCCAGGCAATTGTTAAGTCGCTTGTTGACGACGTTGTTATGCCCGTTATCAGCCTTGCAACAAAGGGCGTGGATTTTGCAAATTGGTTTATCGCTCTTGACGGCGGCGAATACGCAACTCTCGAAGCTGCTCAGGAAGCAGGCGCAGCAGTGCTCAGCTACGGTAACTTCATCAGCGCAATTCTCAATTTCCTCATTATGGCATTCGTAGTATTCCTTCTTGTCAAGGGCATTAACGCCGTTGCAGACAAGACAAAGAAGAAGGAAGAAGAAGCTCCCGCAGCACCCACAACCAAGGAATGCCCCTACTGCAAGAGCGAAATCGCAATCGAGGCATCAAGATGTCCCCATTGCACATCTCAGCTTTAATATCAGGCTAAACACAAGGCGCAGAGCACGCTATGATGCTTTGCGCTCTTTTTTATAAAGGAGCAGAAAATGAAACTCGGATTTATAGGAACAGGCAATCTTGCAACCGCAATCCTCAGAGGCGTTGTTGCCGCAGAGGAAATACCTACAGATGAAATCGTGATTTTCGATTTAGACATAGAAAAGATTAACGAACTGCATGAAGAGCTCGGTGTCCGTATTCAATTATATTCCGAATATATTGCGGCAAACTGTGATTATGTTGTTATAGCGGTAAAGCCCAAGGATTTTGAGACTGTTGCAAAAGAAATAAGCGATGAAGCACGCTCAAACGGAACGGTTATCATCTCCACCGCGGCAGGTACGGAGATTGATAAAATAAAAGGATATCTCGGCTATGATGCCAAGGTTATCCGCATTATGCCCAATATCAACGCTGCAGTCGGTGAGTCAATGACAGCTCTTTGTGCATCGGAAAATGTGACTCGTGAAGAAGAAGAATTTGCAATAGATCTTTGCTCATATTTCGGCAGTGTGGTTCGTCTTGAAGAAAAATATTTTTCTGCATTCACCGCAATCGCAGGCTCTGCGCCCGCTTTTGCATATATGTTTGCCGATGCGCTTGCAAACGCAGGCGTCAAATACGGTATCCCTGCAAAAACAGCTCAGGATATTGCGGCGCAGATGCTTTTAGGCTCTGCAAAACAGCTTCTTGAAAGTCCGCTGACGGTAAGTGAGCTTATCAGAAATGTCTGTTCGCCCGGAGGAACAACAATCGAGGGCGTTTGCAGTCTTAAAGAAACAGGCTTTGAAAATTCGGTCATAACCGCAGTTGACAAAACTGTTGAAAAAGACAGATTAATGAGTACATCAAAATAAAGAGGTGTTTTTATGGAACTTTTGATTTTAAGTTCGCTTGAAAAAGTTTTTGCAGATGAAAGACCGTCTGCACCCGAACACGAAAAATTTTCCATGCTCAAAAACGAGCGTTCATCATTTCAGGCGGCGTTCTGCTGTGAAAACAGCGGAGAAATCAGCGCGGAAATAAGCGGAAAGCTTGCAGAAAAATCGAAGATTTATTTTGTTAAGGACGTTCCCGTGGGAAATGCTTGCTACGAAGATGCAGATGACTTTTATCTTCGCAGAGTATCGGGTAATTATCCCGACTGCCTTGTGCCCGTAAACGGAAAAATCAAGGCTGAAAAAGGAATGTGGTACAGCATTTGGATTGAAGTTTCTCCCGAAGGTGATGTCGGCGAAAGCGAGCTTACCGTTAAAGTTTATTCTGACAGTGAAACTGCGGAAGGAAGCATAAAAATCGAGGTTATCGATGCAGCTTTTCCCAAGCAGGAGATAATTTATACCAACTGGTTTCATTGTGATTGTCTTTGCAATTATTATAATGTTGAGCCGTTCAGTGATGAGTTCTGGCGCATATGCAAAAACTTTGTGAAGACTGCTGTTGACCACGGTATGAATTTCATTCTTACTCCGCTTTTTACCCCTCCGCTTGACACAAGAGTCGGCGGCGAGAGAAGAACCGTTCAGCTTGTCAGAGTACGTCACAACGGCGGAAAATACTATTTTGACTTCAGAAATCTGAGAAAATGGATTGCAATGTGCCGCGAATGCGGAATCGAATATTTTGAAATGAGCCATCTGTTCACTCAATGGGGCGCAAAGCACGCGCCGAAGATTGTTGCGCTTGACAGCAAGGGCAGAGAAAAGAAGATTTTCGGCTGGACAACAAGAACATCGAGCAAGGAATATGATAAATTCCTGCGCGTTTTTGCAGCTGAGCTTATCAAGGTTATAGACAGCGAGGGTATCCGTGAAAAATGCTTCTTCCACATTTCGGACGAACCCAACATAAAGCAACTTGAAACATACAAAAAACGCGCAAAGTTTATTTGCGAAATTTTCCCCGGATTCAAAGTTATCGATGCTCTTTCGGATTATGAATTCTATGAAACGGGTGCGGTTAAGCAGCCCATTCCCTCAGAGGATCACATTGAAAAATTCGTCGGCAACGTACCTGAACTCTGGACCTATTATTGTTGCGGACAGGGAACGAAATATGTTCCCAACAGATTTATGTCGATGCCATCGCTCCGAAACAGAGTGCTCGGTATTATTCTCTATAAATATGACGTGAAAGGCTTCCTTCAGTGGGGTTATAATTTCTATAATTCACAGTATTCAATCAAAGCCATCGACCCCTATAAGGTGACCGATGCGGGCGGCGGATTCCCGTCGGGTGATTCGTTCATGGTTTATCCTGCTCAGGACGGTTCGGCACTCGCTTCGCTCAGACTCAAAGTTTTCTATGACGGTTTTCAGGATATTGCGGCACTCCGACTTCTTGAAAGCAAAATCGGCAGAGAAAAGGTGCTTGAATTCATTGATAAGGATCTCTTCAAGCCGCTGACATTTATGGAATATCCTCACGAAACCGAATGGCTCCTCGAAACGAGAGAAAAGATCAATCAAATGATTAAGGAGAACTGATATGCCTATCATTTTTGACAGCGAAAAAAAGATTTTTAAGCTTGACACGGCAACTTCAAGCTATGTTTTTGAGATATATCAGGAAAACTATCTTGTGCATCTTTATTACGGTGCAAAGATTCCCGACAGCAATCTCACGGCATTCCGCTATACGGGCGGTTTTGCATCGTTCAGCCCCAACAACATCAAGGTGGATGATTGGCTTTTTTCACCAGATATCAACCCGTTTGAATATTCGGGCAACGGTGCAGGCGATTTCAGAACTTCCGCAATTGCAATCAGAAATGCCGACGGTAACAACGCAACAGATATGCGCTATGTTTCGCATAAAATCTATGCGGGCAAGCCGTCAATCGAAGGACTTCCCGCGCTTTATGTTGAGGATGACGGTGAAGCAACAACTCTTGAAATCCTGACCGAAGATGCTGTAACGGGAATTCAGACCGTGCTTTTCTATACTGTTTTTGAAAAACTCGGTGCGATGACAAGAAGCGTCAGGATTATCAACAATTCCGATAAAACCGTTGAAATTGAAAAGGTTATGAGTACTTGTGTTGATTTCCACACAAGCGATTTCGAGATGCTCAGTCTTTACGGCAGATGGGGCAAGGAAAGATCGATTGAAAGACGACCTCTCGCTCACGGCAGACAGATGGTGTCGAGCAAAAGAGGCTCATCGAGCCATCATCAGAATCCTTTTGCGGCAATTGTTGACAAGGGCGCAACCGAGGATTACGGCAACGCTTACGGCTTTAATTTTGTTTACAGCGGCAACTTTGTTTTCGAGGCTGAGGTCAATCAGAATTCGGGAACGAGAGTAGTTATGGGTATTAATCCCGAGAATTTCGGCTGGCAGCTCAAGGCTGGCGAATATTTCTGCTCACCCGAGGTTGTTATGGTTTACACCCCCGACGGCATCGGTGAAATGAGCAGAATTTTCCACAGACTTTACAGAAAACATCTTACAAGAGGCAAGTGGAAAGACATAAAGAGACCTCTTCTCATCAACAACTGGGAAGCAACGGGTATGGATTTCACGGGAGATCAGCTTGTTACCTTTGCGGAAAGAGCAAAGGAACTCGGCATTGATATGCTTGTTATGGATGACGGCTGGTTCGGTGTTCGTAACTGCGACAACTGCTCATTGGGTGACTGGTATGTCAATGAAAACAAGCTTAAAGGCGGTCTTTCCAAGCTTATTGAAAGAATCAAGGGCTTGGGACTTAAATTCGGTATCTGGTACGGGCCTGAAATGATTTCTCCCGATTCAGACCTTTACAGAGCACATCCCGATTGGTGCATACATGTTGAGGGCAGAGAAAGGTCTATCGGCAGACATCAGTATGTTCTTGATATGACAAGAGCTGATGTCAGAGACAATATATTCAATCAGATG
>JAZNFD010000298.1:0-6162 GCA_045588975.1 Acutalibacteraceae bacterium
TACGTACCCCTCGATTACCGCACTTTCAATCCCTTATATATCAAGGCTTTCAGGTCTAAAGGAACTATTTTCAATAACATACGGTGTGGCTGTGAAGTCGTGCCGTATGTTTTTTCTTTTTTAATGTTTTAAGCTGTTATGAAACTAAAAAATCATTTTGAACATAGGTTTTCTTAATGTTGACTTTATTATCTCGGAGTTCAGGTATATCCCATTCCGGAGGAATGAATATTTCGTCTACAAAGTTAAAGAATATTTGTATTTTCTGAACTCTTTTCCCCGTTGACTAGTCTGCTTCGTGAACAATAATCTTATGTATAAATTCGTTGGTAATCTGATGTGTTAGTTCGGGAATATCAACATACTTTTCAACAAGGTTCATAAAGCGGGTAAGGTTGTTGGTTTCTTCTTCCGTTGTTTTCAAAGATTCCTCAATACGGTATATTTCTTCTTTCAATGCTTCCTGCTCTGTTTCATAAGCTAGAGCCATTTTCGAATATCGCTCTTTGCTCAAATTACCGAGAACGGAATCTTCATAAATACTTGAAATAAGAATATCAAGGTCGGCAAGTCTTTTCTTGGCTTGTGTGAGCTTCTTTTGCTCATCTCGGAGGCTTTCGTTCAATTCTTTCGCTTTTTTGCCTAACCATTCTTCTTTGAAACTTTCTGCATCGCAACGAACATAGTTTAATACTTTTCGTAAATGGATTGTAACAATCTCTTTTAATACAGCTTCACGGATGAAGTGGCAGCTGCAATTTCCTCTGCCGCCTTCATATTTCGAACAAACATATCGGTCTTGTGCCTCAGCACAACCTTGATATGTCATAAATCTTATTTTCTTTCCGCAGTCGGCACAATAAACCAAACCCGAAAACAAGGATTGTCTTCCCGCTTTTGTTAAACGTCTTCGGTTTTGTCTCAACTCTTGAACAATATCCCATTGTTCCTTTGAAACAATTGCTTCTTGCGTATCGGGAACGATATACATATCCTCGATGCTGTTCGGAATTCTCTTTTTAAGTTTGTATGACTTGGAATAGGTTTTGAAATTACATACACATCCCGTATATTCCATTCGTTCGAGTATTCCGATAACAGAACTGTCATCCCAAAAGTAAGGATTTTCGGGAAGCGGTTTTCCTTTTTGCTTTGCATAAAGCGACCTTGGTGTTAAAACTTTTTCTCTTTCAAGTATTCTTGAAACTTTACCGGGACCGTTACCTGCAATAGTTAAATCAAAAATCATTTTAACCGTTGGAGCAGCTTCTTTATCGATAAGCCAATGTCCGGGATTGTCCGGATCGTTTTTATATCCGAACGGTGGTTTGCCTAAATGTTTTCCACTCATTCCTTTTGCTTTAAAAACTGCTCTGACTTTTTTGCTTGTGTCCTTTGCGTAAAAATCATTGAATAGATTTCGGAACGGAGTAAAATCGTTATCTCCTTTTTCACTGTCAACACCGTCATTAACCGCTATGAAACGGATGTTTTTGCTTGGAAAATACAACTCTGTGTATTGACCGACCTGAAGATAATCTCTGCCGAATCGGCTCATATCTTTGACGATGAATGTACCGACAAGATCTTGTTCTATCATTTCAAATGCTTCTTTGATTGCGGGTCTGTTGAAATTGGTTCCCGTGTAACCGTCATCAACTAAAATCTTTGTGTTAGTCAGTCCGTGATCTGCTGCGTATTTCGTTAAAAGATCCCTTTGGTTCTGTATGGAATTTGACTCGCCGTCTAATGTATCCTCATTACTGAGGCGGCAATAGAGAATAGTGATTTTTTGCTGACTCATAGTGTTGTCCTCCTTTTCGGTTGAGTCAGCTGACAGTTTCATAGTGCTTGAGTCAAGTATATCACAATTATCAGGAAATGTCATCAAAATTCTCCTTTCTGTCGTCAAAAATAATTCGTTTGACTTTATTTTCTAATTTTTCTTTGCCGTCACATTCACAACTGACGATATAGGTTGTGTGGCCGATTTTATGTTCATCGGTACGGCGGTAAATTTTCAGTTTGTTTAACAGATACTCTCGGCATTCTTCTATGAAGGATTCGGGTGGCTCAAAAATCGGTTCGTAGCATTCGCATAAGTCGTAAGGGTCATAATTGTATTCAGTGGGTTCATAAATATTTTCTGTCATAAGAATCTTCCTTTCATTATTCAATATTCTGTTCCTGCTTTTTGTAAGCGGAACGGTTGCTTTGTGCCGTCAGTTTCTTTGCTTCTTCGAGGCGTTTGAGAACAGACGGCTTTTCGTTTTCTTTATGCTCCATAGCCTGAGTTACTATGTATCTGATTTCTTCAAGCTCACGGAGTTCGGATTGATGGGCGGATAGGTTGGCGGTTAATGATTTCTGATGTTCCGTTAATGCAGATATTTCAGATTTAATCTCTGCTTTTGCACTCGGTTTGCATTCGGAATTTGCTTTTATATATCTCACAGCGGTTTTGTATTTCTCGATTTCGGATTCGTGTTCGGCATAATATTTTTCTTTGCTTTTCTCAAAAAATATTTTTGAATATTTATCATAAATCGCTTTGTATTTTTCATAGTCCTCAATCTTTGAAATGTGCAGTTTCAGACGTTTTATTTTCTTTTCATCTGCTTTGATTGACTTTCTTGTTTCGTCAATCGGTTTCAGAATTTCGTTCAGCTCATCAAGGGTACGGATATTTCTGTTTTGCAGAATAATAATTGCCTGCGATATTTTCTTTAAATCTGCAACAGCACCTTTTGTCTGTGCAGATTTGTTCCAATCACTTCTGCCTTCTTTTCGCATATCGAGATATGTATTCAGAATATCGATAAGCGTTGTTTCGGGTTGGTTGAATTTCTCAAGTTCCGCTTTGACTTCTTCAATCCAGCTTTTGAAAATTTTGATTTTCTCTTTGATTTCTGTAAGCAGAGCATTTGTGGATTTTATCAATCTGTTCTTATCACCTTTATCTGTTTTTATCTTAATGGGTATCGAGCCTATTTGATATCATTGATTGATATTAACTTATCAACACCATTTCAAAAAGAAATAAAACGGTTAATCAGAAGGATTGAAGAACAGATTGTTACGTATAGTGTTTAACTAATATGTAAAAAGTTTTCCTGGTCCTTATTTGGTCCTTATTCTTGTGAAAAAATGTGCAAACATGCGCAAAGATAAGGATATGTTGAAATCTCAAAACCGTTGAAAAATAAGGCCATGTGACGTGATGCACAACGATTCGCGAGGTATTCTCAAGCTTTCAAGTCTCGCCACTCGGCCCCCCATGAATACCGTTGAATGCATTGAGCTTTTAACGTTTTTTGTTATTTTTAATTAATTTTCAGTTTTACTAAAATTCTACCCAGGTCTAATAAATTTTTACACACAAATTATGCTTGTTTTTGCACTATCATTGAGTTTGCAGTCGCAATTTTTCTGTTTTGGTCAAGATGTGCGTAAAAATCTGCAGTAGTTTTTATGTCAGAATACCCCAACTATTCTTGTATATCCTTCAACTTAAAGCATTTTGATACCAATAAACCTGCACAACATATGCCTTAAATCGTGAAATCTGATTTGAGGAAGGTTGTGTTTTTTGTCATTTGGGAACTACATTGTATAATTTAAAGCCATACAAGTTGATTTTTTCAGCTTGTATGGCTATTCTGTTATAGTTTAGTATTAAATTATTTCTTTTGAAAATTCATACAATAAATTCGGTGAACGTTCATTTAACACAAGGGGGACAATTTACATCAGACCTAATTTGAATTTTATGTTTGAGATTCTCTTTTTTGTTTTGACGGATTTTTTGCTTTTTGGTGATGAATCAGGCTTGAAATCAAGGTTATCGCCGTTGATTTCGCTTATTATACCGCTATCTGACACGCTGAATACGGTGTACTTGAGATGTGCGGCTTCATCTTCATAGAACACTGCAAAATTGCCGTCTGACAGCTCTGTAAGGCAAGAATAACCGTAGAATCCTTGCGTCAGATGATATGTACTTATCCAGTTAACATCACCGTTGCTTTCTGTAAGACCGACTCGGAGCACACCGTCGGCTCTCGCCAGGAGGTTTCCGCCCGCGGAGCAGAGAACAACTTGTTTGCTGTCGATTTTTTTGCTTGTTTCCATAAGCGAAACCATACAGTTTTTTGTACCCTCGAGTGAACGGTCTGCACGGAACTCAGTCCATGTTTCGCCGCCGTCTGTACTGTCGGCATATGCGATATAATTGCTCAGGTTTCTTGCGTATATACGAAGTGCTTTGTAGTTTTCACCTTCAATTTTTACAAGCTGTGCTTCACTCGTTTTCTTAAGTCCTGACTTAATTTTGATTTTGTTGCTTCTGTGCCACGTCTCACCGTTATCATCGGTATAGATAACGCTTGCATTTTCAAAAATCGGATCTTTGAAAAGTCCGTTATTGTCATAAACGCAGAAAAGGATTCTCTCTTTGCCGTTGTGATTTATGACGGCACCTCTGCCGGGACCGACTCCTAAAAACGACTCCTTTTCATTCTTGACCTGTTCCGAAAGAATTTTCGGATAGCTCCACGTTTTGCCGTTATCATCACTGTATCGCATCCAGAGATATGTTGTTTTATAACATTTCAACTCTGCACATCCGTAAAAAATATTCTGGTGAATTTTAACACCTTCCGCACCTTTTTGGTCTGCATAAAGCGGTTCACCGTTTTTATAAAGACGGAATTCACGGTCAACGGAATATTCCGTTGCTTTTTTATCTGTTCTTGTATAAACGGGTGCAAAATCACCTTCAAAATCACCGATGAAATATCTGAAAGTGTTTAATTTGTCGCTGTTCTTGCCATTTGTTAAAAGCAAATACTTTTTGCCGTCGATTTCACAGTATCCGCTGCCTGTTTTGCATTGAAGATAGCCGCATTCCGACGGCTGAGCATCTGCAAGCATAAAAATTCTGCCCGTACCTGACTGCACTATAACCGAGTCAATAAATGATGCGCTGTCTGTTGACGTAACGGTATCTGCATAGTCATCAAAATGATTTACCATTACATATTCCCAGCCGTTATATCCATTCTTTGAAATTGCAACCGCAATATCAATATTGTTAGGAGAATCAGAGCCGTGACCGTAACGGATATCGGCACCCGCCATGACACTTCCGTCATTGAGAGTATAGAGAGCAGGGATGCGGTTACGCTCAGAGCCATATTCTTTATTATCAAAAATTTGCTCATACAGGAATTTTGAAGCCATAATAATCTCCTTATTTCATCGGGGTTTTTGTTATATAATATCAAAAACAAGTTATATTGTAAATGCATTCAGGTAAAATCGTTTAAATAAAGTTGATGCAAATAAAATACATTTTTGGTTGAAATACATAGGTTAAGCAACAAGGTATCATTAAAGTTCTTAAAATACGTGCTTTGCTTTATACAGTATGACGGAACATGGGAAAAGGTAATGATGATTCATTGAATATCACATTATAAATACATTGAACTCTCGGTATGGTTTATGATATAATATGATTATATTTTATGATTGGACTGAGATGAAATGATACTTTTCCGTTTTTTACTCGCATTGCTGACGGTTTTCGGAACTCTGTTTCCGATTGGTCTGAATTTTGAATATAAACATCTGCCGATTGAGTTTGAGGTTGAAACCGTGAACGATATATATGTTCCGGCGGATAACAATGCAAATGTGGTTGAATACCCCTCAATCATAAAACTCCGCCATCAGAAAAATGAGGCGGATAACGGAAAGCTCCTTGTAACATTTGAGAAGTGGGGCGACACATATCCCATATACGAAAGCGGCGATGATGCCGAGACCTGGCAGTACGTCTGCACCGTAAAAGATAACCTGAACGAGGGATATCTGAACGAATGGATGCCGTTTCTTTATGAATTGCCTGCCGATATAGGCGATTTTGAAAAGGGCACAATCATTCTTGCGGCAACATCCGTTTACGGCGAAGGTGTTACCGACAGCACGATAACTCTTTATTCAAGCAACGACGCGGGCAGAACATTCAATGCTTTCTGCAACGTCGACAAAGCGGGCGGAACGGATTGGGGAGTATGGGAACCCTATTTTATCTATGAGGAAGAAACGGGCAGACTTTTCTGTTTCTATTCCGATGATTCTGACCCCGAGCATTCGCAG
>JAZNFD010000299.1:0-9209 GCA_045588975.1 Acutalibacteraceae bacterium
TGCCGAGAGGGGATTCTTCACGGCAGTAGTCGATAACCATTCCTCTGTATGACTTGCCGATTGTTTCTTCAACATAGTCGGCAAGATATCCCGTTGAGATGATTGCTCTGTGAATTCCGTTGGCATAGAGATAATCAAGCAGATAATGCAGAAAAGGCTTGCCGCCGATCGGTGCAAGGGGTTTCGGCAGATTGTCGACGCAGGGTTTGAGACGTGTGCCGAATCCGCCTGCGAGAATAATCGCTTCCATCAGGCATCTTCCTCCGCAATGATATCCTTTGTGCCGTCAGGCAGTTCAACGCCGTTGTCGTAAAACGCAACGAGAACAGAATCCTCGTGATAGTCGAATGTGTGAATGACGTTCGGCTCAATAACGAACATATCGCCTTTTTTGAAATCGAAGAGTTCTTTTCTTTCGCCGAGTTTTGCTTCGACGGTGAAAGAGCCTTTGATAACATAGAATCCTTCGCGGTTGAGTCTGTGAAAATGTCTGCCTCTTTCAACTCCCGCCTTTGAGGTGCAGACGTTAATCTGCTTATATCCCTCATGCACAAGCTGAATGAGACTTCCGCGCTCGTCTTCAAAAACAAAATCAGGTTTAATTATCGTTATCATTTCTCGCTCCGTCAGTTGTTAACTATTATTTTTGTGCCTTCATTTTCGAATTTAAACTTGATTTCAAGCATTCCCGAAAGAGCGCTTCTGACGCTTTCGTGCTTGTCCTCGGGCACGTAGAAAAGAAGGCATCCGCCGCCGCCTGCGCCGAGAAGTTTGCCTCCGAGTGCGCCTGCGGACATGGCTTTTTGATATGTTTCATCTATGTAGTCTGTTGAAATTTTAGTGCTGATGCTTCTTTTGAGAAGCCAGGTTTCGTTGAGAAGTCTGCCGAAATCATCGAGAGATGCGGACGGGTTGATGAGAATATTCTCTGCAATGTCGACCATTTTCAGCATTTCAAGAAGCTCGGCAGTTTTTTGATTCATGGCAACCTTGGTGGTTTTCTGGATTTCAAACGAGAAACGGGAGAGCCCCGTAAAAAACATCAACAGATTGCCGTTCAGTTTTTCTTTTTTATCTTCGGGTATGCCGAGCGGAGTGACCGTGTATCCGTCAGCGTTGAAATCAATGCGGTTGAATCCGCCGAATGCCGCTGCAATCTGGTCCTGAATCCCGCCTTCCTCACGGCAGAGAGTACGTTCAAGATAAATCGCGTCATCCGCAAGCTCGCGTTTCGTTTTTGTTATGCCTTGCATAGTATAAAAAGCGTTGAGCAGACCGACGGAAAATGAACTGCTTGTGCCGAGACCTGTTTTTGACGGGATGTCCGCGTCATAGTTGAGTGCGATTCTTTCAAGACCGAGCCATTCCATGGCATTCCGGATGGCGGGGTGCTTTATTTCGCCGACCGAGTTGACTTTCTCTATCTGTGCATATGAGAGATGGGATTTATAGCCGAAAAGCGGTGGAAGCTCACGTACGTTGACGTGGCAGTATTTATCGAATGTTGTTGAAATTACCGCACCCGAATGTTCACGGTAAAATTCGGGGAAATCTGTTCCGCCGCCAAAAAACGACATTCTTACGGGTGTCTGTGATATTATCATTCAAACAAACACTCCTTCAAAGTAGATTACCCGATATTATAACATATATATAATATTAAATCAACTGTTTTTATTTATAAACGATATTCTGTGGCTTGCCGTCAAGAAATGCCTCAACGTTTTCGCGGCAGATTTTCATCAGTCTTTCTCTTGTTTCAAAGCCTGCCCATGCGATGTGAGGAGTGATGAAGCAGTTTTTCAGACCGAAAAGAGGATTATCCGCCTTGGGAGGCTCAACGGAAAGCACGTCAAGACCCGCCCCTGCGATTGTGCCGTTTCGGAGTGCGTCCGCAAGTGCGTTCTCATCAACAACCTGACCTCTCGAGGTGTTGATAAGGATGGCTGAAGGCTTCATTTTTGAAAGAAAATCCTCATTGACCATGCTTTCTGTAAGCGAAGTGAGAGGGCAGTGAAGGGAAACAAAATCGCTCTTTGAGAGAAGCTCATCTTTGCTCAGAAACTCAATGTTTTCAAGGGGTTCGGGATGATTTGTGGATGCGATGACCTTCATTCCGAAAGCCTGCGCAATTGCCGCAACAGCCTTGCCTATTTTGCCGAATCCGATGATGCCGAGAGTCTTTCCGCTAAGCTCGGTGAGAGGCGTTTTCCAATAGCAGAAATCCTTGCAGGCTGACCATTCTCCGCTGTGCACGGATTCGCTGTGGATGCCGACGGAATTGGTGATTTCAAGAATAAGAGCGAAAACAAGCTGCGCAACAGCCGAGGTGCTGTAAGACGGAATGTTGCACACGGGGATGCCTTTTTCTTTGCAGTATTCCCAGTTGACGATGTTGTATCCCGTGCTGAGCAGACCGACGTATTTAAGATTTTCGAGTGTTTCGAGAAGTTCTTTTCTCAGGGGTGTTTTGTTGGTGATGACGATGTCGCAGTCTTTTGTTCTTTCGGCGATAAGTTCAGCGGGAGTGCGGTCATAAATTGTGCATTCTCCGAGCTTTTCAAGCCAATCCCAGGAAAGATCTCCGGGGTTTTCCGTATATCCGTCGAGTACTGTTATTTTCATAGATTTGTCCTCCGTTGTTTTTATATTTTGCATTATATCATATAATTGCAAGAATGGACAGACTAAAATATTGTGCAATTTTATTGACTTTGTATGGATAATAGTATAAAATTAAAAGTTAGTAAAAATAAAGGTAACAGGAGACAGGAAAATGAAGGTTTTGCTTGTGAATCCCGCCCCCGAACATTATACAAGAGCCCGCTGTGCACCGCTCGGAGTTTTGTCCATTGCAAGTTATCTTGAAGTCAAGGGACACGAGGTGAAAGTGCTTAACAGAGCTATAAAATCAACAGATATAAATGCTGAACTCGATGATTTCAAGCCGGATTTTGTCGGCTGTTCACTGCTTACGGTTATGTCGGTGAAGGACTGCATTGTTGTTTCAGAAGCGGCGAAAAAAAGAGGAATCTGCGTTGTGTGGGGCGGACCCTACGTTTCAGCGATTCCCGAGATGACTCTTGAACTCGGATGCATTGATATGATTTCGATGGGTGAGGGAGAGGAAACCTGGCTTGAGCTTTGCGAAACAAAGGCGAAAGGCGGAGATATATATTCAATCAACGGTCTTGCGTATATGAAAGACGGCAAGTTCGTTATGACTCCCGAGAGAGAATTCACAGACCTTTCGATTCTTCCTCCGCTCAATTTTGATTTGGTTGATGCGCAGAAAACACTCTATAAAAATTATGATTACGACGGCATAATGGGTATGTATGTTTCGAAAGGCTGTAACGGAAGATGCACTTTCTGCTACAATCACGCATTCCATAAAAGCTGCCGCCGCTCACGTCCTCTCGAGCATTTTATTCACGAGGCAAAATTCGTCAGGGACAAATACGGCGCAAAAGCATTTGCACTTGCCGACGAGCTTTTCGGATATAACAAGCAGACTCTCCACGAATTCTGCGATGCGCTTGATGAGGCAAATCTCGGAATGAACTGGGGAGGAATGACAAAAATAGGTCTGTTCGACAGAGAAGATTTTCAGCGTATGTATGACTCGGGCTGCAGATGGCTTGAATTCGGCGTTGAAAGCGGTTCTCCCACCACTCTTGCACGTATGAAAAAGGGTCTGAAGCTCAGCAGAGTTGAAGAAGATCTCAGAATCTGCAAGGAGATAGGTATTATTACTCTCTGCTATTTTATTGTCGGATTCCCCGATGAAACCGAGGATGAGCTCAGAGAAACCTGTGAGCTTGTTGAAAAAATCGGATATTCAAGATTTGTCAGCTCCTATTTCAGCCCGCTTCCGGGTTCTGAAATTTACGATAAACTCGTTGCCGAAGGCAGACATACCCCTCCCTCATCGATGAAGGAGTGTATGAAAACAAAGATTTTCTATTCACCCAAACCCAATCTCTCAAAGGTCAGCACGCTTGACCTCAAGGTTGTGCGTTCATATATGCTCTGGAAGAGCTTTACGGAAAAGAAATTCGACGAAAACGGCAAGATTAACTACGCAACCGCAAGAAAGGATATCAAGGACGTCCTCCGAAGCCTTAAAGGTCACGGATTCAAGGCGGGCGTTGAGCAGTTTTTCATAAGCGGATATGAATTCCTTGATATCTTCTTTTATGCGAATTTCTTCCCGAAAATACGCAAAAAATATAACATAGGCAGGAAATAATATGAGGATTCTGTTTGTCAATCCCTCTATGGAGCGTTATACCCGTCAGGTAGGTTTTCCCGTCGGACTTGTTTCGATTGCGACTTACCTCAAGGCAAACGGTCACACGGTAAAAATCATTGACAGAACAATAAAAACAACCAATATCCGTAAGGAAATCGAGAGCTTTGCCCCCGATATAGTCGGTGTTTCGGTTATCTCAACAAAATCCTTCGGAGATGCCGAGAAAATTTCGCTTACTGCGAAAAAATACGGTGCAAAGGTTGTCTGGGGCGGTATATTTGCATCTCTTGACCCCGAATTCATTTTCAACAATATCGATATCGACTTTATCTCAATCGGTGAGGGCGAAGAAACCTGGCTTGAGCTTGCAAATGCAATTGAGTCGGGCGACGATGCAAAAAATATTGCGGGTCTTGCCTATAAAGAAAACGGAAAGGTTGTTTACACTCCCGAAAGAGAATTCACAGACCTTTCAATTCTTCCTCAGATGGATTTCAGCCTTATTGATGTCGATAAATATCTCGGCCCGATGTACGGCTGCAAAAAAACAGCGCTTCTCTATATATCAAAAGGTTGCTACGGTCAATGTACATTTTGTTTCAACTCAAAATTTCACCGCAGATGCCACAGGGAAAGACCGCTTGATATATTTTTTGCGGAAGTCAGATATCTTATGGAAAACCATAACGTTGACTGTATTTATTTTGCCGATGAGCTTTTCGGAAAAAACAAAGCCCACCTCAGATATCTCTGCGAAGCGTTCATTGAATCGGGTCTCGGCTTTAAGTGGGTTGCTCAGACCAGAGCGGGTTATTTCGACCTTGAAGACTATAAGCTTATGAAAGAAGCCGGATGCATCGCAGTTGATTTCGGTATAGAGACAGGCTCTCCGTCGATGCTCAAAACCATCAAGAAAAATATTCCTTATGAAAAAATTAAAGAAACCTTTGAGCTTTGTAAGGAAGCGGAAATTATTACCCTTGCAAACTTCATAATCGGTTTCCCCGATGAAACGGAAGAACAGCTGAGAGACACAATCAAAATGGCAATGGATATTCCCGCTACGCAGAGAACGTTTTTCTTCTTTATGCCCGGTCCGGGAAGCGAGCTTTACGATATGCTTGTTGAAAGCGGAAGATATACTCCGCCGAAAACGTTCGGGGAATATACCAACGTTCAGTTTTACTATTCACCAAAACCGAATTTCTCGAAGATTCCGTCAAAAGAGCTTAAGGCGGTAAGAGCCTATTTTCTCTGGAAAGGATTTTCAAGAAAATATTTTTCACAGTCTGCAAGAACCTATGATATCGCAAAGAAGGATATTGTTGATGTTCTTAAACAGTTCAAGGGTCATGACCTGAAATTTGCGCTTCAGCTTGTGCTGATTTCGGCGTATGAATTCCTTGATATATTCTGCTATGCACATTTTTGCCCGTCGGTAGTCAAAAAATACAACCTGAATATCGACGAATAAATATAAACAGAACTGCGGTGAGTTTTTGAAAAAAACAAAGAAACCAAAATTGCTTCTGCTTTTCGGCGGACTTATATTGATTTTGCTTTCCTTTGCTGTGTTTGTTTTGATCCTCTCCCTCGAACACGAGGAACTCTGGCGGTGGTATGCTCAGATAAAGCTGTCGCTTGCCAACCTTGAGGACTTCATCCTGCAAATTGACATTGCGTGGCTTTTTGCCCTCGCAATTCTTCTGCTTTTCGCCGTAAAAAGTGTTATCCCGATTTATCCGACCTCAACCGTCTGTTTCCTGACGGGTGCGGTTCTGCCGATGTATTTTGCAATTCCCGTCAACATCATCGGCTTTGCGGTTCTGCTGACCGTAAGATATTTCTGGGGCAGACGCTTCGGTGCGGGCAATGCGTGGAAGCTTATCTCCAAAACAGACACTTTAAGGAATCTTATTCAGCAGGACGGAAAAGGAAATTCCGCCTTGCTTGTTGCGCTCAGGCTTATTCCGTTAGTACCCGTCAACAGCATTTCGGGTATTTACGGTTCATTTGACTTCGGATATCTGAAATTTATTCTGTTTTCCGTTATCGGCTTTATGCCCAGACTGATTTCATATACATTTGTCGGCAGAAATGTTTTTGACCCGCTTTCGGGCGGATTCCTTGTGCCGATTATGATTATTCTGTTCTTTACGGGAACGTCGCTTGTCTGCGTTAACGGAATATGGATTACGGTTGAAAAAACAGTCAGATATATAAAAACAAAGAATGAAAACAAAACGAAAGGATATGAAAAAACATGATTAAAACATCGGTTCTCAAAGAAAAATTCTCAGGCGCCGACTATGATTCCGCTCTTGCAAGAATCTATAAAGCGGAAGATATTGCATTTCAGAAAAACAGATATGCGGCTCTTGTTGCAAAATTCGAAGAGCTTTTCGGCTCGGGCAGAGAAGCGGAGATTTATTCTGCTCCCGGAAGAACAGAAGTAGGCGGCAACCACACCGACCATAACCACGGCAAGGTTATCGCTGCAAGTGTTAATCTTGATGCTGTTGCAGTTCTTTCAAAGAATGACGACAACATCGTAAGAGTTAAGTCCGAAGGCTATAAAATTGATGCGGTTGATCTCGCAAATCTCGGCGTTATGCCTGCCGAAAGAGGCAAATCCGAATCTCTTATCAGAGGTGTATGCGCCGCTTTCAAGAACAGAGGCTATGCTGTCGGCGGCTTTGATGCCGCAACCATTTCCGACGTGCTTTCGGGTTCAGGTCTTTCGTCATCGGCAGCTTTCGAAGTGCTTATCGGAACAATTCTCAGCCACCTCTATAATGACGGCAAGGTAAGCGCTGTTGAGATTGCACAGATTGCGCAGTTTGCGGAAAACGAATATTTCGGTAAGCCCTGCGGTCTTATGGATCAGATGGCTTGCTCCGTAGGCGGTTTTGTTCAGATTGATTTCAAAGACCCTTCTGTTCCCGTTATCAATAAGGTTGATTTCGATTTCGCATCCTGCAACCACGCTCTCTGCATCGTTGACACAGGCGGAAATCACGCTGACCTCACAGACGAATATGCTGCTGTAAGAGGCGAAATGGAAGCTGCTGCCGCACAGTTCGGCAAGAGTGTTCTCCGTGATGTTGATATTGCTGAATTCGAAAAGAAAATTGCTGTTATCCGTGATACCGTAGGCGACAGAGCGGTTCTCCGTGCAATGCATTTCTTCAATGAAAACAGAAGAGTTGACCTTCTCGGCAAAGCACTTGAAAACGCCGATTTTGAAGCATTCAAAGCGCTCATCATCGAAAGCGGTTTCTCGTCATATATGTACAATCAGAATGTTTACACCTGCAAAGCACCTTCCGATCAGCCTGTAAGCCTTGCGCTTGCAATGTGTCAGGAAATTCTTGCAGGCAAGGGTGCATGGAGAGTTCACGGCGGCGGTTTCGCAGGCACGATTCAGGCGTTCGTTCCCATGGATTGCCTTGATGAATTCAAAACAAAAATCTGTGCCGTATTCGGTGAAAAATCCTGCTATGTTCTCAATATCCGTCCCGAGGGCGGTGTAAAAGTTATCTGATTCGGTTAGGAAGTAAGTTGAATGAATAATTATTCTGAAGTTTGCGCACTCCTTGAAAAGCTTTGCGGTGCAAAGGGCGTTTCGGGTGCGGAAAACAAGGCGGCACAAGTCGCTTCGGAGCTTCTTGGAAAATATATGCCCGTAAAAACCGACCCTCTCGGAAGTGTTACGGGAACGGTGGGCGATGGGGATGTTCACATCCTTCTTGATGCTCATCTTGACCAGATAGGTCTTGTTGTTACAGCTGTTGATGAGGACGGCTTTCTTAAAGTTGCCAAGTGCGGCGGTGTCGATATCCGTGTGCTTGCGGCGGCAGAGGTGAACGTTCACGGAAAAGAGGATATCTTCGGCGTTATAACCTCAACTCCGCCTCATCTTTCAAAACCCGAGGATTCAAATAAGGCAAAAGGTTTTGACGAAATTGCCGTTGACATCGGTATGAAACGTGAGGATGCGCTGAAAATCGTTTCCCCCGGCGACAGAATAACGTTTAACGGCGGATTTTTAAAGCTTCTCGGCAGCAGGGTCGTATCTCCTTCAATTGACGACAGAGCGGGTGTTGCGGCGATTCTCCGATGCCTTGAACTGCTTGAAGCTAAAGAGCTTGGCTGCAAAGTCAGCGTACTGTTTTCCGTTCAGGAAGAAACAGGAGGAAGCGGTGCGCAGACGGGCGCATTTTCGGCTTGCGCGGATGAAGCGATTGCGGTTGATGTGAGCTTTGCGGCTGCACCCGGAATCAGCGGAGAAAAATATGCTGTTCTCGGCGGCGGAACCATGATAGGCTATGCGCCGTCTCTTGACTATGAAATGAGCAGACGTCTTTCCGATATAGCAGAAAAGAAAAATATTCCCAATCAGCCTGAGGTTATGGGCGGAAGAACGGGAACAAACTGCGACGAAATTCAGGTTGCGGGCAAGGGTGTAAAAACTGCTTTGCTTTCAATTCCGCTGCGTAATATGCATACGGCGGTTGAGGTCTGCGACCTTGAAGATATTGAAAACACGGCAAAGCTTATGGCTGAGTATATCATCGGAAGGGGCGGGGCGAATGCTTGAAATGATTAAAGATCTCTGTGCCCTTTCGGGGATTTCGGGCAGAGAAAATGCCGTTCGTGATTATATAATTGAAAAAATAAAAGATTATGCCGAGTACAGCATCGACCCTCTCGGCAACCTTATTGTGTTCAAAAAGGGTAAAAATCCCGCCAAAAACAAGGTTATGCTCGACGCACATATGGATGAAGTCGGCATGATAATAACCGCAATCACCTCCGAAGGCTTTCTTCGTTTTGCAAAGGTCGGCGGTATCGACAGCCGCGTTATGCTTGGAAGAGCAGTCAAAGTCGGTGAAAAGGGGTTGAACGGTGTTATCGGAATCAAACCTGTTCATCTTGTTGAAAAAGGTCAGGA
>JAZNFD010000300.1:0-3954 GCA_045588975.1 Acutalibacteraceae bacterium
CCTTTTCGCGCACCATAAGCGAGTAACCGTAATATTGGTTTGCGCCGTTGAAAAGGAAGGTGTAAACACCCGTTTTGTTGATAGATGCGGTT
This sequence comes from Acutalibacteraceae bacterium, assembly GCA_045588975.1. Taxonomy (GTDB): domain Bacteria; phylum Bacillota; class Clostridia; order Oscillospirales; family Acutalibacteraceae; genus CAG-177. Next base: position 93 of record JAZNFD010000300.1, read on the forward strand.
ACGGTGTTATCTCTGCACTGTGCCTTTACACCGTGTGATTCAGGTAACACAATGGCATCTTTCAGCTCGACGTCAGCACCCGTTATCTCAATGTTGAATGAAAACTCCTCGCTTGAATCAACATAGATTTCGGAGAAGGAGTGGAGCGTACCCGTATCGTTAACACGAATGAAAACTACTGAAGCATAAACGGGGATTTCCTTTCCGCTCACCTTTGCAGTGTAATACGGGGAAACCGTTATGCCGTTTATATCGTCATATCCGCCCGACTGAACATATTCGGGAAGCTCAGCCGAAGCTCTGCCGACAAGCTCCTGCTCGGTAAGACCCGCTTCTTCGAGAGTGATTATCGCTTCTTCGGGATATTCAAGAAACGAAAAATCAAAGTTTTCGCTCTCGGGATAAACGGTTGCGGGAAAAAGCAGATTTGAGAAGAAAACGCAAACAGTTGTAAAAACGGTAAATATGAATTTTATAATTTCTTGCATTGAATTATCTCCTTTTTATATTTCCGTGAATGTTCTCTCAATGACATTATCCTGAAGTGCTTCATCGAGGTTTACGAAATAATCGCTGTAACCGCCGACACGGACAATAAGATTACGGTGATTTTCGGGGTCAGCCTTTGCATCGAGCAGGTCTTCGGGAGAAACAACAGTAACGGTGTATTGCTGCCCGCCGCCTGCGAAATATGCTTTTGCAAGAGCAATGAAAGAAGCTTTTCCTTTTTCGCTGCAGAACAGCTTCTTTTCAAATTTATTCTGAAAAACAAAGCCGCTGCAGGCATCGGTATGATTATATCTGAGAACGGATTTGATTTGCGCGGTGGGACCGTTTGTGTCCCGACCGGGCGTTGCAGCAATGCTGTCGGCAAGCAGAGGCTCGGCGATGAGCTTTCCGTTGGGGAGTGCCGCTGTGCGGCGACCGTAGTCCGCGGCACGGTTGAAAGTACTGCAACCGCCCGTGAAAACACCGCCTCTGTAGGTGTTGTTACGTTTGAGGACAGTTAAGAAACGGTTGAGTGCCCTTGCCGTTATTTCGTCAACCTCTTCACTATCATTGCCGAATTTTTCGCAGTTTTTAAAATCACGGTGCAGCTGCTCATATCCCTCAAAGTTCGCGTTAAGAGCATCAATAAGTTCTGACATCGTATATTTCTTTTCATCATAAACGAGCTTTTTGACGGCATAAAGACTGTCGCCCGTATCGGCAATGCCCTCTGCAAGAATCTGTCCGTGGTTATAAATCGGGCCTCCGTTTCTGTAGTCACGGCCTTTTTCAAGGCAACCCTCAATCAGACAGGAACGCAGCGGATGAGGTTCAAACACACCGCGGAGATGCTGCCACGTAATTGCACTTGCGCACGAATTATATGTCACATATTCAAGCTGATCCGTAAAGGCACGCTCGAATCTTTCGTAGGTCGCAAACGTTCTCGGGTCACCCGTTTCAACGGAAACCTTTTCACCCGTCATCGCATTAACGCCGTTATGAAGAGCAAATTCAAGACACTTGGCGAAAACTACCTCGCCGTCTTCAAGACCCATATGGCTCTTGCCGAGAATATCTATCTGGTTACAGCCGTTCATACAGTAATCGTGGCTGTCTGCGGGCGGAATACCTGTCTTTTCAAGTGCGGTGCACACAACATCGTCGTTATAGAGCGAGGGCAGACCCGTTCCCGTTGCAAGAGTTTCGGCAACGGCATTCCAGAGTCTTTCGGGTGTGTTTCTGTGGATGCGGCACGTAAGGTTGGGTGTCTGATAGCCTTTCTTCCTCACCATACCGAGAATATCATATGTAAGCTCGTTGCTTTCGTCATTCCGATTTTCATCGCTTCCCGAAATGCAGAGATTCCATGAGCGGTGGTCGTGGAAATAATCCCACAGTCTGTCAAGCAGGTCGGCAATTTCTTCCTTATTCTCTGTTTTTGAATATGCGGGATACATATATTGGTCAAATCTGCCCGGTGAATCGCTTCCGTCAAGTGCGAAAACAAGCATAAAAGAACACATCGCCGAAGTAAAATCGTAAGCCGGCTTCTTCGGTACGGTTTCGAACGCCTTTGCCATACGCAGAAGAAAAGCTTTATCATCGGCATTCCCGCAGTTTTCGGCCATTTCAAGAGCTGATTCACGGTATCTTCCGCCGATAATATCCATTGCATCGAGTGCATAGGAACAGGAACGGTAAAACCATGCTTCGTCGGGATATTTATCACGGTTTTCAGCGATGATTTTACGGATATGGTCTGTGCCGTAATTGACTATTCTGCCGTAATCGGGGTTTGAATGTCCGCCCCAGCCGCCACCCCATTCGGCACCTGCACGGTCGAGAGCTTCCGTAGGCTCGGAATAAAGTCTTCTTGCTTTGTCTCTGAAAATATTTAATTCGGTAATGTACTGCTGAAATGTTTCTTTGTGTTCGGGAAATTCTTCAGCAAGCTTCATAATATTTTCGTCGCAAAAACGCAGTCCCTCAGACGGGGTGTAAACCGAACTGCCGTATTTTGATTCAAATGCCGTTTCGGGGAGCAAACGGCGTGAAAATCTGATATCAATATTATTTGCGGCATAAAGCAGAGCAAGTCCCACTCTTTCGCCGTGTTCGAGTCTGTCATCGAGAAAATATCCGTAAAGGAAAGGGTCGATTTTTACTATATCCATAAACAAACCTCTTTTATTTTGATACTCTCACATCTGTGCCGTGAGAAGCGAACAGTGAACACCATCGTGATATTCCGTCATCACTTGCGCTTTCCCCGGCATAAGCGGTAACGGCGCCTGTCTTTTCCGCTTTTCCGATACCGAGTGTGTGATAAGGCATAATCTCCGCATATCTGAAACGTGTTTTATTTTCATTCAGAAATGTTGCAAGCAATGCGATATCCCCGTCGCTGTCATTGCAATCGGGAATCAGCGGCAGTCTGATGATGATATCCGCACCTCTGTCCATAAGATAATGAAGATTTGAAATAATACGGGCATTATCCGCACCCGTCAGCTTGCGGTGGCGTTCGGGGTCAATGCATTTTATGTCATAAAGAAATGTTGTACCGAGATCGGCGGCTTTTGCGTAGAATTCACGGGATCCGATTCCGCAGGTTTCCACAGCGGAAGAAATTCCCGCATCCTTTGCGAGCGAGAGAAGCTCCAGAGTGAATTCGGGCTGAAATGACGGCTCGCCGCCAGTAACGGTGATTCCCCCGCCCGATGTATCGTAGAAAATCTTGTCTTTCAAAACCTCGGTCAGAACATCGGATGCCGACATTTCTTTGCCGATGATTTCATTGGCACCGCTCAGACAGATTTCGGTACATTTGCCGCACTTCATACACTTTTCACGGTCAATCGTCATAATTCCGTTTTCAATTGTGCGTGCGGAACAAACCCCGAGGCATCTGCCGCACGATGAACATTTCTGTTTATCAAAAGAAAGTGTGAGTGATTTTTCAAAGCTTTCGGGATTATGGCACCAGATGCATCTGAGAGGACAGCCTTTCAGGAAAACACAGGTGCGTATGCCGTCACCGTCGTGTATGCAGAATTTCTGTATGTTGAATATGAATCCCATTTTATGTCACCGACTTTCACTTTCTGCAATTTCCACACCGTTGATTTTATCGGTGTTCACATACTCGCCGTTACGGTAATAAACCTCTGAATTGATGTTTACAACAGCGTTGGTCGGCACATGCAAAACAGCTTTCACACCTTGCGGAACCGTAAGGTTGACAGTATATCCGTCGGAAGCCTTTTCATAATCCAGAGTGATTAAGCCTTTCACGCTCGGAACCGTACAGCTCATACTGTCGGAAAGAGTGTACTGAGGGTCGATTTTTACCTTTTCATAGCCTGCTTCA
>JAZNFD010000301.1:0-5522 GCA_045588975.1 Acutalibacteraceae bacterium
ACCCATCCGCTGGACTTTTTCGTATGCACTCCGATGGCTTTTATGAACGGACTGAATGAACTCGGTTCAACGATTCTCGAGCCGCTTCTTAAAATAAGAATCACCGCACCCGCCGAGCTTTCGGGAAAGCTTCTTTCTGAGATAGTCAAGGTCGGCGGTGAATACGATTCTCCTCTGACTATCGGTCAGAATGTGACTCTTGAAGCGATCGTTCCCGTTGCAACCTCAATGGATCTGCCGACAAGGCTCGCCGTGCTTTCATCGGGAAAAGCGGTAATTAATCAGTCGTTTTACGGCTACAGAGAATGCCGTGACGGACTTGAACACATAAATCCCCGAAGAGGCGTCAATCCCCTTGACCGCTCAAAATGGATTCTCTACGCAAGAGGCGCATATCAGAAAGATTGATAATTTTAAAAGGTGATAAAATGAAAGAATTACATATGATTTGTAATGCTCATCTCGACCCCGTCTGGCTCTGGCAAAGACCCGAGGGCATTGCGGAAGCAATATCAACGTTCCGTGTTGCGGCGGATTTCTGCGAAGAATTTGACGGGTTTATTTTCAACCATAACGAATCTCTTCTCTATGAATGGGTCGAAGAAAACGAGCCCGAGCTTTTTGAAAGAATTCAGAAGCTCGTAAAAGAAGGCAAGTGGCGCATTATGGGTGGCTGGTATCTTCAGCCGGACTGCGTTATGCCCTGCGGCGAAAGCTTTATACGTCAGATTGAAACGGGAATTAAATATTTCAAAGAAAAATTCGGTGTAAGACCGCTTACCGCAATTAACTTTGACCCGTTCGGTCACACAAAAGGTTTGGTTCAGATTCTTAAAAAATGCGGCTATGAATCCTACGTCTTTATGCGTCCGTCGTGGATTGATGCGGAGCACGACTTCATCTGGAAAGGCTTTGACGGCAGCGAAATTCTTGCCCATAAAATGAACTGCGGCTACAATTCCGGCAAAGGCAAAATAATGAGCAAAATCGAACGCGTTCTCGAAAGAGAATACGGCGACGGCATCAATATGATGTTCTGGGGTATCGGCAATCACGGCGGCGGTCCGTCAAGAGAGGACCTTCTCACCATTGCCGACTATATGAAAGAACATCCCGAAAGCGGACTCAGACATTCGTGGTGTGAAAGCTATTTCAGCCGAATCGACAAATCAAATCTTGCAGTCTTTGACGAGTCGCTCAACTATACAATGGTCGGATGCTACACCTCTATGGTACGCATCAAACAGGCTCACAGGAAGCTTGAAAATGGCCTTGCGGTATGCGAAAAAATGCTGGCACTCAGCGGAGTATCTTATGATAAAAGCGAACTTGAAAAGGCTGAAAAAGCTCTGCTTTTCTGTGAATTCCACGATATTCTTCCCGGTTCATCCATAAAAGCGGCGGAAGATGACAGTCTTCGCCTTTTCGCTTACGGAAACGAAGTTGCGGATAAATATAAAACAAAGGCATTTTTCAAACTCTGTGAAGGTCAGAAGAAGGCAAAAGAGGGTGAAATTCCCGTTCTTGTTTTCAACCCGCATCCCTATAAAGTCACGCAGGATATCGAGGTGGAATTCCAGCTTCAGGATCAGAACCGGAACGAAAACGAAGTAACGATTGTTTCCGTCTATGACGAAAAAGGTAATCTTCTCCCCTCTCAGAACGAAAAAGAAGCCTGCACCTTCAGCCTTGACTGGAGAAAAAGAGTATGCTTCAGAGCAGAGCTCGAACCGATGTGCATAAACCGCTTTGACTGCAGACTCCACATCGAAAACATGCCGAAGCGCAAGATAGAAAAATGCGATGAAACCGACGAGCATTTTGTGTTTGAAAACGATAAAATGCAGGTTCTTATCAGCAAAAAAACAGGTCTTATCGATAAATACCGTGTAAACGGTGTTGATATGCTCAGACCTGAAAGCGCAAAAATAACGGCATTCAAGGATAATGAAGACCCGTGGGGAATGACAGTGGATTGCTTCAACGAAAAGGTCGGCGAATTCACACTTCTCAGCAATGCAAAAGCCAATGAATTCAACGGTTATCCCGATGCCGATCACTCAAACGTAAGAGTTATCGAAAACGGTTCCGTACGCCTTAAAATTCAGGCAACATTCGGTTATTCCGACTCATTTGCCGTTGTTACTTATTCAATTCCGAAAAACGGAAATTATATCGACATCAGAATAAAAATGCTCTCAAACGACAGCAGCAGATTCTATAAGCTCTCATTTGACTCCACTCTTGAAACCTCCGAGTTTTGGGGGCAGACTGCATTCGGAAAAGAAAAACTCCGAGCCGAAGGCAAAGAGGCGGTTTATCAGAAATGGTGCGGTATTTTCGGCAAAGAAAACGGACTCGCTGTGTTAAACAAAGGCACTTACGGAGGCAGCGTTAACGGCGGGAAGCTCAGCATTTCTCTGCTGAGAACACCCGTTTATTCCGCTCATCCCATAGACGACAGACCGATTGCAGACGACGACAGATGCCACGACAGAATCGATATCGGCGAGCGCGAGTTTGAATACAGACTCACGGCAGACACCTCAAGCCTTGATATGCAGGCGGATATTTACAATCAGCCGTGCATTGCGCTTTCTTTCTTCCCGTCGGGAACGAAAGAAAAGAAAGAAACTGCAGTTGAAATCAGCAATCCCGAGATTATTCTCACAAGATTCCGTAAAGATGATGACGGCACAACCATCCGCCTTTTCAACTCGTCGGATAAGCCGTCAGCGGCAAAATTCAGCATTGAAAAAAATATTTTTGAAATTAATTTCGGTGCATTTGAGGTTAAAACTTTTAAATATAAAGACGGTGCATTTTTTGAAACAGATATGATTTGATTTTTCAAAAAACACCTCTTGACAAATCCGAAAAACGGAATTCTGATGTGTTTGACAAAAGGGAATCCGAATCGACAGGCTGAGAGGCAGATGTTTTCTGCGACCCGGTAAATCTGATCCGGATCATACCGGCGTAGGGAAAATACGGCCGCAATGTGTTTATGCAGCTGCAGATGCATAATTTACTTGTAGTTTATTTTCCTTTGACCACAGCGCTTCGGAACGGGTCACGGCGTCCCCTCAATTCAGGAAAGAATGATTTTCTTAATTACAAACAAATAAGTTGCACGAAAAAATCCTGCGGTTTTTACGCCGCAGGATTTTTGCATTTAATATTTAATATTTAATTTTGAGTGTTTTAATTTCAAACGGGCGGAACGAAAGCTCATTGTCATCGAAACTTTCTTTGACATCTTCAAGCATATCTGTTATTTCGACTTTCTTTGCTCCGTCAAAGAATTCAATCGGACAGTTGGTATAGGTGCCTTCGGTTTCGTAAAGTCTTGCGATGAAAGCCCTTTCGTTATCTTCGCAGGGCTTTATTGATTCCACGATAACATTATCTGCCTTGGGAAGGACAAGAGCAACCGCTTCAAAATTCCCCTTGCCTTTAAGCACGGGAATATTCAGTTCATATGCGGGACGCACAACATTTTCGGTGCTGAAACCGCCGTCATGAGGCAGGAACGAATAAACTGTTCTGTGAACACCTCTGTCGCCCTCAAAGTCGGGTCTTGTGCCGCCCTTGTGGAGCGAAAGCCGCATATTACCGCTCTCAACGCTGATTCCGTATTTGCTGTCATTAAGAACAGCCGCGCCGAATCTTGTTTCGGAAAGGTCGGTAAACTTATGGTTAACAACCTCAAACTTCGCCTTTTCAACAGAATCGTTTCTTGTTGTGGGACGCATAACATTGCCGTACTGAATTTCAAAACGTGCAAAGTTATTCCTGACGGAAGTATCAAAGGCTACCTTAAGGAAGCGGTGGTTATCCTGCCAGTCCATAACGGTGTCAAATCTGATTTCCGCCGTATCGGCAAAATAAATTGCATCCTGAGTGATTGTTGATTTTTTTGAAATGCTGTATTCGCTTCTGATAACGACTGCCGCCGCACCGTGAGAAACAATCTCTCGGCTGAGAAGAACGGAATCGTCGGCAAATTTGCAATCAAGGTCAGCATCGATATCCCAGTTATCCCACGCCTGAGGAAGATCCTCTGCAATGATGAAGGTGTTGAGCGGATATCCGTCTCCCCTGACCTCTCTTTTCGCTCTCTTATCAATGAGAGATTTGATATCACCTTTTTCATCAAAGGTGATATCTGCAAAAGGAGTCGAAAGCTTTTTGCCGTCAACGGTGATTTCACTTATGCTGTCTGCAGTTCCCTTTACAAGCTTGATTTTTACGGTTGAGAAAGCAGGAACGGTAAGACCGCTGATGATAAGGATATTCTTGCCGTCGAGGTTTTTATAGGTCTGCTGTTTACAGTCGCAATCCGCAATATATCCCTCTTCGCATTCAAGAAATATGGGATCGTTTCTGTCGAAAGAAAGCGTGTTTGTTACACTTATACATTCACCCTCACCCGTAAGATTCTCTTCGATAAGCTCATACGCTGTTCTGAGAAGAGCGTTGGTTTCGGAAAGCGAAAGTTTATGCGCAGAGGGAATACAGGTACCGGGAAGAATATCGTGGAACTGATTGAGAAGAAGAGCTTTATAAAGCGGATGTATCTTTTCATCACTGGCAACCTCTCCCGATTTAACCGCATTGCTGACTGTCAGATATTCAAGGTCACGCAAAGCAAGCTCGGCTTTTCTGTTGTTATGCTTGATGTTGTGCTGATTGGTAAGAGTGCCTCTGTGAAGTTCAAGATAAAGCTCACCCGAATAGGTATTGGGATTAACAGCGGTCTTTTCAAGGTCCTTCATAAACTCGCTGACGGTCATATATTCCGCCCTTGCACAGCCGTTGAGATCCTTGACTCTGCGTGCAACCTCAATCATTTCATACTGAGGTCCGCCGCCGCCGTCACCGTGGCCAAATGCAATATAGCGCTTGTTGGTGACGCTTCTTTCATTGATGCTTCTGTTATGCTTCACATCGCCCGTAACCGCCTCGCTGAAGCAACGGGGCGAAGGCCACGCAGCGGTTGAATTGAAATGTGTGAAAACCTTTGTGCCGTCAATTCCCTGCCACCAGAATGAATCATAGGGGAAATGATTGACGTCGTTCCAGTCTATTTTTGTTGTGAGGAAATAATCAACTGAGCAGCCCTTCATTATCTGAGGAATTGCTGCGCTGTAGCCGAAAGTATCGGGAAGCCAGAAGCAATCGGATGTATAGCCGAAATGCTTTCTTGTGAATCTCTGTCCCCAGAGAAACTGTCTTATCATGGATTCGCCCGATGTGATGTTACAGTCACATTCAACCCATACACCGTCGTTAGGCTCATATCTGCCCTCGGCAACCTTTTCGTTTATACGTTCAAAAAGCTCGGGATAATGCTCAAGAAGCATATTTGAATGGCACGCAGAACTCTGCATGAATTTATGCTCGGGATACTGCTCCATAAGAGAAAGCTGATTTGAATATGTTCTTGCGCTCTTTTTGATTGTTTCCGTTGCTTTCCAAAGCCACGCTGTGTCAAGATGAGAATGACCGATAATTCCGAC
>JAZNFD010000302.1:0-4451 GCA_045588975.1 Acutalibacteraceae bacterium
ACATGGCTACGATCCGACTTACCGCCGCTGAAGCTGATATAACACTTCTCGCACTTGGCCTTGACTGCTCAATTGAAGGCGAAGATACGGGCTTTGACAATGATTACACCGCTTGCGGCGACAAGAAAACTCTTTATCTCCCCGCAACTCAGCAGAAGCTTGCCGAGGCAGTGTGTGACGTTTGCGAAAATGTTGTTGTTGTTCTTATGTGCGGCAGCGCGATCGACCTCGGTGAAAAGGTGAGAAATCACGCAAAGGCGATTATCCACGCTTGGTATCCCGGTGCATTCGGCGGACTTGCGGTTGCAAATATTCTTGCAGGCATTGCAAATCCCGGCGGAAAGCTTCCTGTAACAATCTATGACGGCAACCACAATCTTCCCGACTTTGAAGATTACTCAATGCTCGGCAGAACATACAGATATATTGAGGGTGACGCTCTTTATCCTTTCGGATACGGTCTTTCTTTCACAACCTATGCATATGAGAACGAAAAGATTGTTTCGGCAGATGATAAAACTGTTAAAATCAGCGTTGACGTCAAGAATGTCGGCGACAGAGCGGGCTTTGAAAGAGTTCAGGTTTATGCATCGTTCACCGACAGCAGAACAGTCACTCCTCATTTCCAGCTTTGCGGTGTGAAGGCAGTTGAACTTGCACCCGGTGAAGCAAAGAATGTTGAGCTTGAAATCGACCGTTACTGGCTCAAAGCGGTTACCGATGACGGCGAAAGGGTTGACCCCGACGGAGAGCTTGCTCTTTATATCGGCGGTCATCAACCCGATGCAGTCAGCAACAAACTTACAGGCTATTCCTGCAAAAAAATTGAAATTTAATCAAAAAAATGTTGACAAATCCGTTTTGCGGTGATATTATCTTATTCAAGAAAAGCTATGACGAAGAAGGCAGAATTGCAAAGTTTTCAGAGAGGCAGCGCTTGGTGTGAGCTGTCAGCGGAACAATTCAGTGCTATCCCTTCCGAGCAGAGGCTCCGAAAACCGCAAGGTGAGTAGACAGCTTCCGTATTCGCTGCGTTAAAGCGTAGGACTTGTTGGAGTCCGTTGAGCGGCACGAAAGTGCAATTTGAGTGGTACCGCGGGTTAAGATTTTACTCGTCTCAAAGCAAATTATCTTGCTTTGAGACGTTTTTTTATTCTCAAAGCGAAAGGAGAGATTCAAATGATAACATTCGGTCAGAGTTCAGTCGAAAACAAAATAATGGAGGTTGCTCAGCGAATTATTGCTCTTCGTCTGGATATGGGTCTTACCCAGGGCGAAATGGCATCAAAAATCGGTATGAGCGAAGAGGAGTACTGCTTCTATGAATCGGGAAGCAGAGATTTCAGCTTTACTTTTATTTATAATTTTGCTCAGGTCTGCGGTGTTGAAATCACCGACATTATGGAGGGCAGCAGCCCCAGCCTGACAGAGTATACTCTCACAAGAAAAGGCGAGGGTATGCCCATAACAAGAAGAGAAGGCTTTGTTTATAACCGCCTTGCTCCTTTCTTCAAGAATAAAATTGCAGAGCCTTTCAGAGTTGTTATTCCTTATTCGGAAGAGGCTCTCAATCCCCCTTATCATTGCGTTTCCCACGCAGGTCAGGAAATAAATATCGTCACCAAGGGTACTCTTAAGATTATCATCGGCGACAGAACTGAAACACTTAACGAAGGTGACTGCATCTATTTTGATTCTTCCGTACCCCATAACGAAATGGCGGTCGGCGGCAAGGAATGCGAATTCTATGCAATCGTTATTTCTCCCGACGGCTCTTCCGAAATGAGCGAGTATGTTGAAGAAATCAAAACTCCCAGCATTACCAACGTTGACCTTGCCAATCTCCAGAACCCTGTTTATGAAAAGTTTATTGAAACAACTCTTGACGAAAACGGCGTTCTTAACGGAATAAAGTTCAAAAATGATGAAAAGTTCAACTTTGCATTTGATGTTGTTGACGAGATTGCAAAGAAGAGCCCCGATAAGACTGCGATGCTTCACGTTGAAAACGACGGAACGGAAAGACGCTTCACGTTCAGCGACATGAGCCGTCATTCGGCAATGACAGCTAACTATTTCAGATCGCTCGGCATCAAAAAGGGCGACAGAGTTATGCTTGTTCTCAAGCGTCACTATCAGTTCTGGTTCTCAATTCTTGCTCTTCATAAGATCGGTGCAATCGTTGTTCCCGCGACGAATCAGCTTGTTGAGCACGACTTTGAATACCGTTTCAATGCAGGTCAGATAAGCGCAATAGTATGTACCGCAGACGGAGAGGTTGCTCATCAGGTTGAGCTTGCGGCTGAAAAATGCGATGTTCTCAAGACAAAGATTATCGCTCATGGCAAGCGTGACGGCTGGAGAAGCTTTGATGAAGAATATTGCCAGTTCAGCGATGTTTTTGAGAGACCTTCTGCACAGGACGGTGCTTTCGGCTACGACCCGATGCTTATGTTCTTCACTTCAGGCACAACAGGTTATCCCAAAATCGCAATGCACAGCCATAGATATCCTCTCGGTCATTTCATTACCGCAAAATATTGGCACAATGTTGACCCCAACGGTCTTCATTTCACTATCTCCGATACAGGCTGGGGCAAGGCACTCTGGGGCAAGCTTTACGGTCAGTGGCTTTGCGAAGCTGGTGTGTTCACATATGACTTTGACCGCTTTGTTGCTGATGATATTCTCAAGCTTATCGGCAAGCATAAGATAACAACATTCTGCGCACCTCCCACTATGTACCGTTTCTTCATTAAAGAAGATCTTGCAAACTATGACCTCAAGTCAATCAAATATGCAACAACGGCAGGCGAGGCACTCAATCCCGAAGTGTTCCAGCAGTTCCTCAAGGCAACGGGTATCCGCCTTATGGAAGGCTTCGGTCAGACCGAAACAACCCTTGCAATCGGCAACTTTGTCGGTTCGTCAATCAAGGTCGGTTCAATGGGTAAACCCAGTCCGCTTTTTGATGTTGACCTTATCACCAATGAGGGCACAATAGCAAAGGTCGGCGAGGTTGGTGAAATTGTTGTAAGAACAGAAGAGGGTTCACCGTGCGGACTCTTTATGGAATACTACCGTGACGAAGAAAAGACCAAAGAAGCCTGGCACGATGATATTTATCACACCGGCGACACAGCCTGGCGTGATGAAGACGGTTTCTTCTGGTATGTCGGCCGTGTTGATGATCTTATAAAATCATCCGGCTACCGCATCGGACCCTTCGAGATTGAAAGCGTTATTATGGAGCTTCCTTATGTTCTCGAATGTGCAGTTTCAGCTGCTCCCGATGAAATCAGAGGACAGGTTGTTAAGGCTGACATTGTTCTTACCAAAGGCACGGAAAAGACCGATGCACTCAAGAAGGAAATTCAGAAATACGTCAAGGAGCGTACAGCTCCCTACAAGTATCCCAGGATTGTTGAATTCAGAGATGACCTGCCCAAGACAATCAGCGGTAAAATCCGCCGCGTAGACCTCAGAGCAGGCAAATAAAAACTTTATAAAAAACGAAGGCTTGTATAGGCGTCAAACCTATACAAGCCTTTTATGTTGCTTGTTATCGGGATTTTATTTTACGATTTCAAATCCTTCACAGTATGCGGCAAATACATTTGTGAGTGTGCCGTAAGCAGCAACTGAGAAATTCTTGCTGTCTGCTGCATCTGCTGCTCTTCCTGTTGCGTATGTTGCCATATTTTCTGCAGTCAGTGTGCCGTTAAGGATATCGAATGCACAGTGAAGTGCGCTCTTGAGAAGAGTAGTTGCAAGGGGGAATTTATAAGCAGCAAGTCTTGCTTTGCCTTCTGCATCTGCACCTGCGGCGGTTTTTGCGCTTTCGATGTAAGCAGCTACGTCTGCAATGTTTTCGGGCATTGCGATTTCATATGCTTCGCCGAGTCCGTTATAAGCTGTGGGGAATGAGGGACAGGTGTAAATGAGACCCTTTGAGTTGGCAACTTCAATAAGAGCAGGCTGAACTGAGCTGTCTGTTGAGAAGAGAGCAACGTCTGTGCCTTCAACGGCTTTGTTGGCGTAAAGTCTTGCTACAGCTTCTTTTATAAACTGACGTGCGCCTTTGATGCCTGATGAATAGATGGGGTCAACCGAGTTTTCATAAATGTATGTGATTCCTGCTTCATCGCAAGCGAGCTTGATTGCTCCGTTAGCATTTGTGAGGAGAGGATTTTCGGTTATGTGACGGTTGATTGAGAAAACAACAAAGTATTTTGCACCCTGTTTTTTTGCTGTTGCAACGATGTCCTTAGCTGCCTTTTCCCAGTCAACGCAGTAAACGAGATTTGCGGCTGCTGCAATTTTTTCGACTGATTCCTCGGGTTCAACGCAAACCGTAACGATGTCGGGATTGATTGTTTTTGCGGCATTGATTGCGTTGGTTGTGAACTGAGTTGCTCTTGCATAGATGATAGCTCCGATTTCACTGTCGG
>JAZNFD010000303.1:0-2274 GCA_045588975.1 Acutalibacteraceae bacterium
CCTCATCCACCGCTATCGCGGTCACCCTTCCCCCACTGGGGAAGGCTCATTTTGTGTTAACTTTTTTGTTTAGTCAACAGGTGATAATTTTGTTGCGACCTTTAATTAATGCATACGAAGCACTGCTTTTGTGGACACAAAAGCAAAGCAAACTCAAGCAACGGTTGAGAAACAAGAGATATGCTCTATTGAAAAAATTCTTAGAAGATGGTATAATAATATTACAATAAAGGAGGTAGAGACAATGAATATCGGTAATAACATAAAACAATTAAGGCAGAAAAATAATCTAACGCAAGATCAAGTTGCGGAAAAAATAGGTGTTTCTTATCAAGCAGTTTCAAAGTGGGAAAATAATGCTAATACGCCCGATATTGCATTGCTACCCCAAATTGCGAATTTGTTTGGCGTTTCCATTGATGCATTGTTTTCGGATGATCTTACAGCCTGTTCAGAGCTTCAATCCTTTATGAAAGATGATAACGTCATACGGGTGGTGCAGATGAGAGGTACAAAAGTATTAAAGGTTTCGTCTACTTTTTCACCGGACGAGCCCCCTATTGAAATTGCATTTCCTCACGATTGTAACGATAGAACACAGTATTTCAAGGTGGAGATTTACGGACATGTCATATCTGACAGTTCCATTAACGGAGATGTGGTGTGCCATCAAACTATAAAAAGCAGCACAATTAACGGGGATGTAAAGAGTGAAGGAAATATTGACGTAAACGAACTGAATGCACAGAAGGTCATTTGTAACAATATAACCGATTGCTATACACTTCAAGCGAAAACAATTGAATGTGCAGGAAACGTAGCTTCTGCTAATTTGACTTGTAATCAAATCATCCATAAAAAATAACAAAACCGCCGAAAGTAATCTTTAATCACTTTCGGCGGTTCATTATTTGACATATAAACCTGCTTTATCGCAGGTACGCCAAGGTGGTGCTCTTCTTTTGCTTTGCTGATTTCCAGCGGTAGACTTTATATAAGTCCCGTGATAAGTATTGTGAGGATCAAAACGGGCAGAACATAGCGGAAATACGGGGCAAGCCAACGAGGCATTCTGATGCCTTTTCCGGTGTTGCACTCCGCAAGATAATTGTCGTATCCCCAGCCCCATTTGGTTACGCAGAAGATAAGATAGATCAGCGAGCCGATCGGCAAAAGGAGATTGCTGACAAGGAAGTCTTCAATATCAAGAATATTTTTGCCTGCGACCGTGAAATCTTTGAGTACATTGAATCCGAGAATGCAGGGAATGCTCGCTGTGAGTATTACTGCACAGTTGACAATAACCGCGCGCCGCTTCGTTATTTTGAAGTTTTCCTCGCTTGCCGCGATGATGTTCTGGAAAACCGCTATAACCGTCGAGAAGCTCGCGAATGTCATAAATACAAAGAAAAGCGTTCCCCAAAGCTGTCCAAGCGGCATATTTACAAAAACATTCGGCAGGGTGATAAAGATCAGGGAAGGCCCTGCATCGGGCGTTACGCCGAATGCCGTGCAGGCAGGGAATATGATGAGTCCCGACATGATCGCAACAAATGTATCAAGCGAGCAAATACGCACAGCCTCGCCTGTCAAGGTGTGATCCTTTGACATATATGAGCCGAATATCTCCATTGATGCTATTCCGATGCTAAGCGTAAAAAACGCTTGATTCATAGCGGCTGTTATGACGTTTCCGATGCCGACGTCCATGGCGCGGTCGATATTCGGGAGAAGATAAAAGCCGAGTCCCTCAAGCCCGCCGTCAAGCAAACAACTGTTGACGGCAAGAACGACAATAAGAGCAAGCAGACCGATCATCATAATTTTTGTTATGCGTTCAAGCCCCTTTTGAAGGCTGAAGCTGCAAACAATAAAGCCCCCGATGACCGTGATCACGGTAAATATCAACATTTCCGTCGGATTGGCCAGCATTTGATCGAACACTGCGCTTATTTTTTCGGCAGACGGTGAACCGCTGAAAGTTCCGGTTACGAACTTGAAGAAATATGCGAGCATCCAGCCGGCAACCGTTGTGTAATACATCATAAGCAGATAATTGCCCGCGATGCAAAACCACCCGTGAATATGCCATTTGTGACCGGGCTTTTCGAGAGCCTTATAAGCTCCGACCGCACCGAGGCGCGAGCCTCTTCCAACGGCAAGCTCCATAGTTAAAACGGGAACACCCATCAAAAGCAGAAAAAGAATATAAAGAATAACAAAAAGTCCGCCGCCGTTTTGCCCAGCAACGTATGGAAACTTCCAAACGTTTCC
>JAZNFD010000304.1:0-11833 GCA_045588975.1 Acutalibacteraceae bacterium
CGGCTGCCAGTGATTGTAATGCGCTGCTAAACCTTCAACGCCCCTTCCAGGGGCTAAGCCTGCATCAACCCCTTTTAGGGGTTAGTCAAACCACCGGTTCAACCGGTGGTTTGTGATTTAGACTTTCAAATGAAAAAACTAACGTTAATAACCTGGGCTGATTGCATATGGGATGAAAGCGCAGGTTTGTAATTCAACACTTCTTTTATAAACTTATGCGGGAACAGATAATAATTATTGAAAAGAAATAAATGTGATGATATAATATATAATCATAAGGTTCAACTTTGTTTTGAACGGGTATTTGAGGCAAGCTTTTTGCTTTGAAAGAATTTCATTAATCTTTTATACAACTGTATATGGAGGAATTTAAAATGAAAAGAATTTTCAAAAGCACATTATCGTTCTTTCTTGCAGCGATAATCGTTTTCAGTTCCGTGCCGTTTGAAGTGTTTGCTCAAGATACTTCAGATATTCAAACCACAACTGATTATGAGGTTATAGGCTCGGGAAATGCACTTGGACAAGAACTTTCCGAGTTGGCGCAAGAGGAATTGGGCGAAGAAGATCCGGATTACTCAATAAGCTGGATTGAAATGGAGGGGAATGTAGCTTCGGTTGAGTTCAGCTGTATTTCTGATTGTGATCTTGTTGTTGCCATTTTTACAGAGTCTGAGCAGATGGTTGCTTCGGGCACTACTCAAGTAACGGCGGAAATGACCACGGCTGAGGTATGGATTGAAACCGTTGATATGCCGAAATATTATATTGTCAAAGCATTTTTGCTCGATTCGGATATGGGTGCGCTTTGTGATGAATTTATAAACTATCATTATACAAAGGCATTTCAGGATTTCTTTTCAATGACAACGGATGATTTTGAAGAAGAATATGTTATGAATCTTGACGAAAGCGAAGAGAATAACTTTGTTGTTGTCAGAGAGGATGCTCAGATAGCATATCCCGGAACAGAAACAAACATTCTTGTCAGCGTTGATGAGGAAAACTATGTTTATACTTTCGAAAATGCGGATAGTGTTATTAAAGGCTTGTTGCCCGGAGATGTTTTCTATTATAGCACCGGCGACGATAACTATATTCTTGCTAAAGTTTTGTCTTCTGTAACAAATGGAAATCTTACTCAGGTTACGGCAGACCAGTCTGCCGAAATCGGCGATTTGTTCGATTATGTTAAAATTGAAGAGTCGCAGGATGCGGAAGAGACAACTATTGATACTACTCAAACAGACCCGGGAGTAACGCTTGAGAGTGAATCAATTTCAGGCGGTGCTCAGACTTTTGCCCTGGCAAGAATAAGCGGAGAATATGAGGGGTCAGCGAAAAAGAATTTTGAATTCGGTGTTAACAAAGAGTTTAAAAAAGGAAACTCAAAGCTTACACTTAAAGGCCTTCTTAATGTTTGCGTAGGAGCGGAAGTAAGATGCTATTATTCGGTTAAACTTACTTGGTATCTGGCTCTTGATTTGGATGTTGAATTTTATTTAAAGGTGCCTCTGACAATTGGATACGATATCGGAATTTACGGCGAGACAGGCTATGACGGAACTCTTGTTCTTGGCGATATTTCTATTCCTATCATGGGCGTTTTTGCTATAGGAGGAAAAGTTTCCTTTAATTTTTCAATGAGCGGTGAGATTTCCGTTACGGGAAGCATAACCAGAACATTCGGTTTTTCTTATGTCTACGGCGATGGATTCAACAAGATTGACGAGAGGGACGGCTCATTGACGCCTAACGTTTCAGTAAAGGCTACGGTTAAGCTTGGTCTTGAGTTTGAGCTTTCTGCAAAAGCGTTTGCGGTCATATCTTTAGGATTAACCGCTGAAGCCGGAATAGAAGCGACGGTTGTTGGAAGCAATCCACAGGCAGACTTCAAACAGGGAGACAAAATGTGGCATGATTGCGATTTCTGTCTGGACGGTTACATAGATTTTTATGCTGAATTCGGTTTTAACCTTACTGTCGGATATAAGAAAATAAGCAAAAAGTTAGTTGATAAAAAAATAGCAGGTGTCAGAGTAAGACTGCTGACTTTCTATGTTTCAATTGTAGGAGCAGGCAGCAGTTCCCTCGGTGTTGGAAAATGTCCCAATATTAATTACAGGGTTGATTTTACAGTCAAAAATCTTTCGGGAAGTCCTCTGGAGAATGCCGTCGTTTCGGGTGGAAAAACAACAGGGACAACAGATGCATCAGGTAAATGCTACTGCTATTTTCCTGACGGAACAACCAAAGCATCTGTTGATTGCGAAGGATACTTAACCCTGACGAAAGATGTGCTGATTAACAAAGCACCAAAAACAGAAACAGCAAGACTTACACCGATTGCTGTTGAAAGATTAAGTATAGCTACCTTGCCGAAAAAAACTGAATACTATGTCGGAGATTTCTTGGATACAACGGGACTCAAAGTCAATGCACACTACAATAACGGAAAAACAGAAAGTATAACAGAAGGTTTTGAATGCTATCCTAAAGAATTCACTAAAGCAGGAACGCAGAAAGTTACTATAGGCTACAGCGGTAAAAGTGTATCTTATGAGGTTGTGGTGCACGAAGTTGTTCCAATCGGAATTGAAGCCATTTCCATTCCTAAGTATTATGCTAATGACAGCGTTTCAAGAGATGGCCTTCAGCTTAGCATTGTGTATAACAACGGATATAGGGAAAATCTGGATTATTCAGAATGTACTTTATTCCCGACAAAGTTTGAGCAGGGCGGAAAGCAGACCGTAGAAGTTGAATATAACGGATTATACGGTTCTTTTGAAGCTGATGTAATCCCTGTTGTAGATATAAGAATTCTGTCTGCCCCGAAATACTATGTGGGCGATCCGGTGAAAAAATCAGGCTTATCTTGTGAAATTGTTTTCGGGGACGGAATGACCAAAAAAGCTTCCTTTAAAGATGGTTTTAATCTTGATAATATAATTTATTCCGACTTGGTTTTTGAACCTTCGGAGTTGACTGTGCCCGGAGAGCAGATTGTAACCGCATTTTATGCCGGAGCAATGATTCCTTTCAGCATAGAGGTAATGCCTGTTGTTGTTGAGAAAATTGAAGTTCTATCTTCACCCAGCAGGATACAGTATAATATAGGAGAACCCTTTGATTTTTCAGGAATGGAAATCATGGCAACATATAACAACGGTGAAGAGAGATATATTTCACATGGGTTTACATGCGAGGTCGGCGAAAGTTCAAAATCAGGCTTGCAGACAGCAACCATAACATATGAAGGAAAAAGCTGTTTCTTTGATTTTCTTGTGGTCGGGCCTAATGATACCACTGGAAAGGTTGGGTCAAGCTCCAGACTTTTGTGGTCATTTAATCCGGCAACGGGTACCTTGTGCGTTGCAGGTTTTGGAGAAATGAATTTTGGTTTTGCGTTAACCGGTAACCCTTGGAAGAAGTTTAATGAACAAATATTTAATGTTGAAATCGGCAACGGAGTATCAAGCGTTGCAAACAGAGCGTTTGATGGTTTCCATAACTTAAGAAATATCAAACTGCCTTCGACAATCAAAGAGATAGGCACTGATGCTTTCAAAAACTGCGTAAATCTTTTAAGCGTCAGAATTCCAGAGGGAATAACCTCCTTTGATGCGTCATGGTTTGAGAATTGCAATAATCTTTTCAGCATAACTTTAACATCTGAAATAACAACAATAGAAAAAAATGAATTTTCAGGTTGCTATAATCTGAGAGAAATCTATTATGAGGGAACGCTTGCACAGTGGTGCAGTATTGAAATAAATTCAGGCAACTCACTGTTTCCTTATTTGAAAGAGAATCCGACATCCAACCCGCTTATAAAAAACAAATCGCTTTATATAAACGGTCAGTTGCTTACGGATGTTGTTATAACGGATGATATAACAGCAATCAATCCTGCTGTGTTCTCAGGTTGTAGCAGCATTCAAAGTGTAAGATTTGAATCGTCTGAAATAAGTATAGGAGATTCAGCTTTCAGAAACTGCGATAATCTCATGAACCTGTATTTCAGTGAGAATTGCAATGTTACCAATATGGGCAAATATGCTTTTATGGAATGCTTCAACCTTCAGAATGTTGTTTTGACTTCCGGTATGAGCGTGATTTCGGAGTCTGCTTTTGAAAACTGTGAGAAACTTAAAACTGTAACTTTTCCGCAGACACAAACTCTTGTTTCGATAAATAAAGCAGCTTTCAAAAACTGCACATCGCTTGAATACTTTTCAGTTCCTCAGGGTGTCACACTTATAGAAGGATATGCATTTAACGGATGCTCAGCCCTTGCAACTGTTGAAATACCGTCAAGTGTTATAACCATAGGAGAATATGCTTTCAGTGCAGATGTGGCATTGAAAGAAGTGACTTTTGCTCAAGGAAGTCTCCTTGCAAGTTTGGGAAGCTATGCATTTGATGGTTGCACTTCGCTCGAAAGCGTAAAAATCCCTAAAGGAGTTAGCGGTCTGACAAAAGGGTTCTATTTTGGCCTGATGGATTCGGCATCAAATATTTTTTCGGGATGCACAAATCTGAAGAGCGTTGTTTTTGAAGAAGGCAGCAAGTATGAACGAATCGGTCCAAGAATGTTTGAGGGTTGCGTTAATCTTACAAGCATACAGATTCCGAAAAAAGTTTCATATATCGGTTCCGATGCGTTCAGTAATTGCGAAAAACTTCAGAATGTTATTTTCGAAGAAGACAGCAAGCTTGAACGAATCGACTCAGGCGCATTTAGAGACTGTATTAATCTTATAAGCATACATATTCCGGAGAGTGTTTCGAATATCGGTTCTGAGGTGTTCTGTAACTGTCAAAATCTTCAGGAGGTTGTTTTTGAAGAAGGCAGCAAACTGGAGGCAATCGGTCCCAATATGTTTGAGGGTTGCGTGAGCCTTACAAGCATTCAGATTCCCAAAAACGTATCTGTTATTGGTTCCCGTGCTTTTCAAAACTGCGAAAGCCTTCAGAATGTAAGCTTTGAAAACGGAAGCAGTCTGGCTTCGATTGAAGAATATGCATTCTATAACTGCAAAGCTTTATCAGGAATAACCATTCCGGCAGGAGTTACCCGAATCGGTTCATTTGCTTTCAGCAACAGCAATCTTGTAAACGGTATAGTGTTTGCGGATAACAGCGCGTTGGAAACCATTGGCGATAACGCTTTCAGTTCAACAAGCATTTCAACGATAAGCATTCCGACGGGAGTTAACTCAATAGGGGAAAAAGCATTCGATTTATGTGCAAATCTTACAGTTGCCGAGATTCCGTCAAGTGTTTCGGAAATAGGAATTTCTGCTTTTTCCGGCTGTGAAAATCTCAAATCGGTATATTATGCGGGAACCGCAGGAGAATGGTGCGGATTAGTGTTTGGCGATGAGCTTGCCAACCCTCTGTTCTACGGAGCCGACCTTTATTTGAATAATCAGTTGGCAGAACATCTGAGCATTCCTGACGGTGTTACAAAAATCAACAGCTATGCGTTCATAAACTGCAGAAGTCTGAAAAGTGTTTCGGTTGCGTCATCCGTTGAGAGCATAGGCGTTTATGCCTTTAAGGGATGCGAAAACCTTACGGATTTTTATTTTGATGACGAAGCCGTTATTTCAGCAATTGAAGAGGGTACATTTAAGGATTGTAAAAAACTGGATTCATTTATAATACCAGTGAGCTTATCATCAATCGGCAAATATGCATTTTACGGTTGTGAGGGGCTTATTGCAATAAGTTTCCCCAAAGCTGTTTCTGAAATAGAAGAATATGCGTTTTACGGATGTTCAAATCTTAAGGAGCTGAATTTCCATAAAAACAGTTGCCTTAAAAATATCGGAGATTATGCTTTTGCTTATTGCACGGGTATCGAATTTGTAACAATACCTTCAGGAACAAGAACAATAGGTGCATACGGATTTTATTCATGCGAAAATTTCCGAATCATTGAGATTTCAAATAAGAACATCAAGATAGGAGATTGTGCTTTTGACGGATGTCCTTATCTTGAAATTCATTATAGCGGAACAGAAGAAGAGTGGTCGAATTCTTCAGGTGATTCGGAATCTTCAAATAAAGTAGTTTGCAACAACAATAAGATTTCGGATACAGCATATGTTGCAAAAGCTTCAAATGCAATTATAGGCAACAGATACACTCTTGTTGTTGTTGAGGTTGACGGCGGAGAATACAAGCTTGAAAATCTTGCGTTTATTGCAACCAAGAAGGCAACATCGACTGAAATAAGCTTTGAATATATGCCCAAGGTAACTTCAGGCATAGAAGCAATAATAGTTGGAGAATTCGAAAAGGATTCGGTTGATGAAGAACCCGTTAAAGATTGGATAGTTAATGAAAACGACGAAGGTGTGAGAGTCGAATCAATTTCACTTTCGGATGAAACACTCTCTCTGTGTCCCAGACAGCACAGCGTGCAGATATCGGCAAATGTTTTCCCCGAAAATGCCGATGTCAAGGGTATTTTGTGGGAATCAAGCGATTCATCCGTTGCAGCGGTAGGACGTTTCGGACACGTAGTGCCGATTAAAGAAGGCTCTGCAAAAATAACGGCAACTTCTTATGACGGCGGTTTTACTGCTGAATGTATTGTTACCGTTAAAAAAACATTTTTCGATATCGAATGGGTTATTGACAGCAACCAATCAATTATTCAAAGTGTAAAATACGGCGAAAAAATAACTTGTCCTCAGCCCCCCGAAAAAACAGGATATGAATTTACTGGCTGGTCTCCTGCTGTTGAAGGAAGAATGCCCTCTTATGACCTTCGTTATACTGCTGTATGGAAAGGGAACGAGTATGATGCTGTGTTTAATTCGAACGGCGGTGCATGGTCTGACGGCTCAACATCAAAAACAGTTGTGTCTGTTTATGGCTCGGAAATATCAACTCCGGATAACCCCGCAAGAGAAAACTATGTGTTTGCGGGATGGTCATATAACGGCAAAAATCTTGGCTCAAAGGTCGGAAAGATGGTTAATACAGATGGAATGACCTTCAGCGCAACCTGGATACCGGAGGACGATATTTATTATACGGTCAAAACCTATACGATGAACACACACGGCAGCTATGAATGTTCCGTAATGTCTTGTGTAGCTCAGGCGGGAGAGGAGATAACGCTTAATCCTGTTGTTGAAAAAGGCTTTACCCTGAATAGAGAAAAGAGTCAGGTTTCAGGAACTGTTCCGGATAACAGCATCCTTGTCCTTGAGGTGTATGTTGACAGAAACACTTATAAATTAACAACGGCGGTTGATGAAACTGTAAAAACATCAGAGTATTATTATGAAGCGATCGTTGTTGTCGGTAATCCTACAAAGACAGGATATGCTTTTGATAAATGGTCAAATGTAATTCCTTTAACCATGCCCGCCGAAGATATTTATTCGGAGGCAATATGGAGAACGGAATCTTATTTGGTTTATTTCGATGCCAACGGCGGAGAATGGGCTGACGGAAGCAATGTGAAATTGATGAATGTTGAATACGGTTCGGAAATAGAAACACCGGAAGCTCCTGAAAACGCAGAAAAAGAGTTCGCGGGCTGGGTGCTTGGCGGCAATAATTACGGTTCCGATGTAGGTGTAATGGATAAGGCGGACAACATAAGATTCAACGCATTGTGGCTTTCTGAAGATGAAACCTATTACACGGTTGAAACCTATACCATGAACACAAACGGAAAATATAAGTATTCAGAACAACTTGTATCCGCTCAGGCAGGGGAAGAAATAACCCTTTCTCCTGTCGCAAAAACAGGCTTTACCTTAAACAATGAAAAAAGCGTTCTTTCAGGAACGGTAGCTTCGGATAATTCTCTTGTTTTGAAGGTGTATCTGGACAGAAACATATACTCGTTAACAACTGTTGCTGATGAAACTGTAATTACCCGAAACTACTATTTCGGAGAAACTGTTGAAAAGCCAACCGTACCCTATAAGGAAGGTCACTATTTTATGTATTGGTCTGTAGGCATTCCATCAATAATGCCTGCTGAGAATCTTACTGCCGAGGCTGTATGGAATGTTAACAGCTATAGAGTAACATGGAATGTTGACGGAGAAATTTTAACTGCAGTATATGATTATGGCGAAACAATAGAAAAACCTGCAGCACCCCAAAAAGAAGGCTATACATTTATTGGTTGGGGTACGGATGTTCCTGCAACAATGCCCGCAAGAAATCTTAATTTTGTTGCGAAATGGAATGTTAATAAATATACTGTAATATGGCGGACAGGCACGGGCATTTCAAGAGCCGAATATGATTATGGTGAAACAATAAAAAGACCCTCCGATCCTGAAAAAGAAGGGTATACTTTTGTCGGTTGGAATGCTGTAATTCCCGAAACAATGCCTGCAAACAATCTTGAGTTTGTTGCGCAGTGGGAGGTTAACAAATATACCGTAACTTGGAATGTTGACGGTCAGATAACAACTGTTGAGTATGATTTCGGAGATGAAATCAAAAAAATGGAAACTCCCGAAAAAGAAGGATACACTTTTGCCGGTTGGGGAGCGGAAGTCCCTGCAACTATGCCTGCAAACAATCTTGATTTTGTTGCCTTGTGGCTTGCTGACAAACATACCGTAACATGGAATGTTGACGGACAGACAACAGCTGTTGAGTATGCTTTCGGAGATGAAATCAAAAGAATAGAAACTCCCGAAAAAGAAGGCTATACTTTTATCGGCTGGGGAGCTGAGATTCCCGCAACAATGCCTGCAAACAATCTTGAGTTTGTTGCGCAGTGGGAGGTCAACAAATATACCGTAACATGGAATGTTGACGATCAGGCAACAACCGTTGAGTATGCTTTCGGAGATGAAATCAAAAGAATAGAAACTCCCGAAAAAGAAGGCTATACTTTTGACGGTTGGGGAGCAGAAATTCCCGAAACAATGCCCGCAGACAATCTTGAGTTTACTGCACAGTGGAAGATAAATAAATATACTCTTACATGGCGCATTGACAGTGAAACAGAAACCGTAGTTGAATACAACTACGGCGACAGTATTGTTAAACCCGATGATCCTCAAAAGGCAGGACACACCTTCAACGGCTGGGATGCAGAAATTCCTGCAACAATGCCTGCGAAAAACCTTGAAATTGCCGCTCGATGGAATGTTAACAAGTATAAAGTGACATGGAATGTTGACGGTGTTATTTCAAGCGAAGAGTATTATTTTGGCGATGCAATAACAAAACCCATTCCTGCCGAAAAAGAAGGGTTCTCATTTGCAGGTTGGGGCGCGGAAGTTCCTGACAGAATGCCCGCACGCGACCTTGATTTTGTTGCAAATTGGTTCAGAAACACTTACACTGTTGTTTGGGGATATGACAATGTTATCTATAACACCCGCGTTCTTTTCGGATACCCCATTATTCCTCCGGTTACCCCTGAAAAAACAGGCTATACATTCGACGGCTGGAGCCCCGAAATCCCTGAAAGTATGCCGGGCCGTATTCTTTCCTTCAGCGCGGTGTTCAAACCGAATATCTATAATGCATCGTTCAGTGCAAATGGCGGTGTCTGGTCTGACGGAACAAACGAAACAAAAGTTGTTCCCACTGCTTTTGGCAGCAATATTCGAGAACCCGAAATCCCTGAAAAACAAGGTTATGTTTTTGCGGGATGGTCAATAAACGGAACCGTTATATCAAGCCTCGGAATAATGAACAGCACCGACGGTAAAGAGTTCGTTGCGTTATGGATTCCTGCGGATAATACCGTTTATACGGTTGAAACATACCGAATGAACACCTTAGGCGAATATGAGCTTGAGTTAAGTGAAAAGAAAACAGGAACTACTGAAGAACCTGTTGAATACGTTTATGCTACAGAGCTGGGATTTGCCTTGAACAATGAACTGAGTGTTCTTTCAGGCACAGTTGCTTCCGACGGTTCTCTGGTTCTCAAGGTGTATGTTGACAGAAATATTTATTCGTTAACAACTGTTGTTGATGATACGTCTGAACAAATCCGTTATTACTATGGAGCGTTGATTGCAGAGCTTGTTCCTCCCGAAAAAGAAGGGTATGCTTTTATCGGCTGGGATGCTGAAATTCCTGCAACAATGCCTGCGGAAAACATAACAATTAAAGCTGTATTTGAGAAATCGTATATTTGCCCCGATTGCGGAGAAGAAATTATCGGTGAAGACGAAATTAATGATCACATCGAAGAAGAATCAAAATCCAAAATCAAAGCAACGATAAAAATCAAGAATAACAGCGGTTCAAAGACCATCAATTACGGCGAAACTCTTAAACTTACTGCAATTGTAACAGAAAAACCTGCCGGTGCTAAAGTTTATTGGTATGTTGATGGCGAGAAGAAGGGTGAAGGCGAAACTTTCAATGTTAAATTTGAAAACGGAACAAAGGCTGTTACCGTTAAACTTGTTGACGCAAACGGTGTTGTGTATCAGAATGCAAACGGTGATGAAATTGCAGATTTCGAAAATGTGACCGTTAAAGGTGGCTTCTTCCAAAAACTTATATCTTTCTTCAAAAATCTTTTCGGAATGAACAGAACTGTTGTTCAGACTGTATTCAAAGGTGTATATTAAAATTCAGCCCCGTACAGAGATGTACGGGGTCTTTTCACAATCAAAACTTTCAAAATAATCAAAAAATAAACCCCGAATGGATTGCAACAATAATAAGGCAAACGCAAATTGAATTTGAAGGGGTGTAAACGAAATGTCAAAGAATAATTCAGTTGTTCCTCAGGCAAGAGCTGCTCTTGATCAGTTCAAGATGGAAGCTGCAAGAGAAGTTGGCATTCAATCACCTCTCGAAGAAAATATACAATATATAGAACACTATATAAAAACATAATCGATATAATGTGTCGAAAGCCGCCTTTGATTTACAAAGGCCTCTTTTTTAACTTATTGCGTGTTTGTAATTTATTGTTGAAGCCGAAATTGTTAAATGTTATACTATAATCATAAAAATACTTGACATTTACCTAAGGTGAAAGTTTATTATTGGTTTGAAAGGAGGCAATTCATGAAGATTAAAGATGTAATTGAACGGACGGGATTAACTGACAGAGCAATCAGATTGTATATTGATAACGGACTTTTCACTCCAAGCATTGAAGAATCTTTTAGCGGAAGAAAGAGTATCAATTTTACCGAAGAAGATATCAAACGGCTGAACAATATTGCTATGCTTCGCAAGGCAGGATTTTCAATTTCAGATGTCAAAAATATGGTTGATAATAATGGGATAAAAGAGATTATTGAAAAATACATTGTTGAAACAGAAACGGAAATAGGCTATAAAACTGAAATTGTTGAAAAGCTGAAAAACATATCATTCAATGAAGAAGTAACTATAGAAACGATTTGCAACTCTCTCTCATCAACAGTTGAGAAAACAGAAATTCCTTTTGAAGATATGAACTTAACTGCTAAGGAAATAGTAAAAAAAGTGTTATCGGTGATTTCTGCAAGTTTTCTGTTGTTTTTTTCGCTTGCTTTTTTGATCATGGTGTGTGCAGTGATTTTCAAATTTCGCTATATCCGTTTTGATTCGGATGGTTTTGGCGTTTTATGTGTTCATAGTTGTTGGTTAATATTGATTGTGTTATCAGTAACAGTTCTTTGGCGGAGTACAGGAAAACGTTTTATAAAAAACAGCAAAGGGAAAACGAAAGGTATAACTGCCTCTTTATTAGCGATTTCAATAATCGGGTGTATGTTGTTAACTCCGTTGTCGTTTCTTCTAATGATTTTTTGCACACCTTTTTACTCTCAAACAACGGATATCGAAAACTATCTGAAATTTGATGAAAGTCTTG